>JANYFO010000065.1 GCA_025362635.1 Gemmatimonadaceae bacterium
TCAAACACGCAGCCGGTCATCGTCGCCCGTTTCGAAGCGCGCACGGCGCAACGCTTAGCAGAGATTCGCGGAATGATGGAACATTGGTTGAACGAGCAGGGCGTAACGCTCTGAATATCGCGCGCCCCTCCTGACATGCGCGGACGCAGTTGGTTCGTCGTCGCCGTCGCCATGGCTGCCGTGCTGCTGTTGCTTGGGCGCGCAGTCTCAACACTCGTTGTCGATCACGCGTGGTTTGCGGCCATGGGTGCCACGTCGGTGTGGTGGGAGCGGCTTACGGACACGGCGCTGTTGCAAGGTGGCGCGTGCGTGGTCGGCGCGCTGTTTGCGTTTGCCAACCTGCACGCGGTTCGAACGACGATTCTTGCGGTGGCCGTTCCGTCTCGAGTCGCCAATATCGAACTTACAGCGATGTTGCCCGCACGTCGGCTTTGGTCGATCACGGTCATTCTAGCAATGGCCATCGGCATCGCACTCGCGGTGCCTCTGACCAATTGGACCGACGTTGCACTGGCCCGTCACGGAATCGCGTTCGGCGAAATTGAAGGCATGCTCAATCGCGACCTCGGATTTTACGTGTATTGGTTGCCACTCGAGGAAACGATGTACGTGTGGGCGCTCGTCGCGCTCGTGGCCATGACCACAGTCGTACTCCTGCTGTACGCGCTTACCCGCAGCTTGCGTCTGGAAGGTCGTCACATCGTCGCGTCAACGCATGTGCGCAGACATCTCACGGTGTTGGGTGCACTCGTACTGTTGTTGCTCGCATGGAGCTATCGTCTCGACGCGTTTGATCTGTTGCGCGATGGGTCAGGTCCGGATGGTCTGTTCTTGCGCGTCGATCACGTCGTGTCGATGCGCATGGATTTACTGCTGTGCGCGGTGTGTGCCGTTGCCGCGTTGCTTATTGTGCGCGCCGGGTGGATGGGCCAATTGCGTTTGGCTTTCATCACGCTTTCGCTCGTGCTCGGACTCGCATTGGGTTTACGCAACGTGCTGCCCCTGCTTGCCGCGCGTGGCACGCTCCTCGGCGATCCGGCACGGCGCGAAATCGACTATGTCGCGACGCGCGCACTCGTCAGTCGTCGCGCGTATGATGTCGACGGAGTGCGAACCGTAAATCCGGATTCAACGCCGACCTTTACCACACGAACGCGACTGGGTGAGCTCGCTCGCGTCACGAGCGTGTGGGATGAAAGCGCTATTCGCTCGCACGGAGTCACGGACGTCGTCGATATCGGCAAGTCGGCGCGGTCTCGTTGGATCACAACTGCAGACGGCAGTCTCGCGGCGGTCGTCGTGCGGCAACCGGTCGCGAGTGCGGAACATTGGACCATCCACGCGGTCACCACGACGCAGTCCGTGCTGCACGACAGCGCCGTTGTCTTGTCCTTCGCACCGGCAGACGACGAATCTGATCGTAGCAACCAACTCACTATTGCGCCTGGACTTACCGGGCATCGTCTATTCCCGGATACCGGGGGTTCCATTCTCGGAACGCCACTGCGAAACGTCGGTTTGCGAATCGCACACGCGTGGGCAGCGCGCGACCCGTCGCTGCTGAGTTTCGACACGCTGAGTGGCGCAAATACCGTCTTCGTCTCGCAGCGCGATGTGCGGACCCGCGTGGCGCTCCTAGCGCCGATTTTTGCGCAAGGCGACGAAGTGCTGCCGCTGCTCTACGACGGCGCGCTCTACTGGACCGTTGATTTGTATAGCGCATCGGATAGCTATCCACTCAGTCAGCATTGGCTGCTCGCGCGTGAAGTGCGGAGCTATTTCCGGCTCGCCGCGACCGCACTGGTCGACGCGCGTTCCGGTCGTGTTCGCCTTCTGGCTGTTGATCATCCGGATCCGATCGCACGAACGTGGATGATGCAAGCACCGACACTGTTCGACAAACTGAGCGACTTGCCCAGTGCACTGGTGGATGCCTTGCCACCGGCAACCGACGGCGCACTCGCGCAATTGAGAACATTCGCGCGTTACGGTTCGCGACTCGAGGGATCTCTGCTGCGTCACGTCGCCGACAGCACGCTCACCGGAGATGGGCCGCCTGCGCATCTTGTTCGCACGGAAAACGGTCCGCTCGTTGCCTGGAGTGTGCCTCTGCTAGATGCAAACGATCAACTCGGTGGCGTGGTCACTGCCGTTGGGGGTAGGCGACGAGGAACGTATTGGGATAGCACAACGGTGCCGCGCGCGCGTTGGAGCGCCGCTGTCGAGCGACTGCGCGTTGCGCTGGATAGCGCGCGGGTATCATTGCCAGAGGGAAGTCGCCGCGAACCACGCATGCGCGCTGGACGTGTACAGGTGGTGATGGGGGAGAACGGACCGATCCTGTTGCAAGCACTGCAGTGGAATCAAAGTGATGGTACACGGATGATCGCGCGCGTGGGCGTCTGGTCTGGTGATCGTGTTGGCATCGGCAGCACCACCGCTGACGCGCTCGCTCGATTGGGTGCACCAGCCGCAGCCGCACGAAGAGGCGATGGCGGCTTTCCCGCGCTTGGAGAGCCGCGTGACCTCACAATCGCGCGCTTGTATGACACGATGCGCAAAGCGTTGCGAAGCGGCAATTGGACTCAGTTCGGCGCTGCCTTCGATAGCCTGGGCACCGCGCTGGGGAAACCGCCGCGATAGTGCGGCTCCGTCGCGCGTTGCCTGTTCACGACGCGTAACGTAGGTCGGGGTCAGCGGTTTGCATCCGCTGCACGTCGACATAGGATTGAACTGCTGGCATCCTTCGATTTGGAGAACGCGTGAACCTACATGAATATCAAGCGAAAGAGCTGTTGCGGGTGGCCGGTGTGCCAATCCCGCCCGGCGACATCGCAACGACACCCGCTGAAGCAGAAGCCATTGCGACGCGTTACGGCGTTGCTGTCATGGTGAAGGCACAAGTACATGCTGGTGGTCGAGGCAAGGCCGGCGGCGTGAAGTTCTGCAAAACGCCCGCCGACGCTCGCGAAAAAGCGACCGCCATCCTTGGGATGACGATCAAGGATCTCGTGGTCGAGAAAGTGCTCGTCACGGTCGCGGCGGACATTGGCTCCGAAGCGTACGTCGGCATCATCGTGGATCGCGCCACAAAAAAGCCCGTGTTCATGGTTAGTGCGGCCGGTGGTATTGATATCGAAGAAGTTGCGGCAACTACACCCGACAAAATTCTCTATCACGCCGTTGATACGCGATACGGACTTCTGCCGTTTGAGGCCATGCAAATGGGCTTCTTTCTTTACAAAGATGTCAAGCTCGCGCGCCAAGCCGCAAAGATCATGCAGCAGCTGTACACGGCATTCATCAATGCAGGTTGTTCGTTGGCGGAAATCAATCCGCTCGTGCTGACCCCGACGGGTGAACTGATCGCGGTTGATGGAAAAATGGTCATTGACGACAACGAACTAGATCGTCGACCGGAGATCGCCGCGTTGCGCGATGAATCATCCGAGGCGCCGAGCGAAGTGGAAGCACGCAAAGCAAATCTGACGTTTATTAAGCTTGATGGAAACGTCGGCTGCGTGGTAAACGGTGCCGGACTCGCGATGGCCACGATGGATCTCGTGAAATACTATGGCGGCGATCCTGCAAACTTTCTCGATATCGGTGGCTCGTCAAACCCCGAAAAAGTGGTCAACGCATTGCGCATTATTACCGCAGATCCGAACGTAAAATGTATTTTGTTTAACATCTTCGGCGGCATCACGCGTACCGATGATGTTGCGAACGGCATCGTGACCGCCACAAAATCGAATCCGCTGAAGGTTCCACTCGTGATTCGTTTGACGGGCACGAACGAAGAGCTCGCGCTGAAGATTCTGAAGGACAACGGTTTTTCTGCATCATCCGATATGGACGCCGCAGTGCAACGCGCCGTCGAACTTGCCACGACTGGAGCGGCCGCATGAGCATTTTTATCGACAATGGCACTCGTCTTGTCGTACAAGGCATAACCGGTCGCGACGGGTCCTTTCACTCCAAGCAAATGTTGGAGTACGGCACCAAAGTTGTGGCGGGTGTGACGCCTGGTAAAGGTGGACAGCTGTTCGAAGGCACGGTCCCCATCTTCGACACGGTGCAAGAGGCCGTGCGTGTCACCGGAGCCAACACGTCCGTTATTTATGTACCACCAATGTTTGCGGCTGACGCGATCATGGAAGCGGCTGCTGCAGGCATACAGCTCATTGTCTGCATCACCGAAGGCGTACCCGTACTCGACATGACGCGCGTTTATCCGTATGTAAAAGATCACGGTGCGCGGCTCATCGGCCCGAACTGCCCGGGCCTCATTACGCCTGGACAATCCAAGGTCGGCATCATCCCGGGGCGTATTTGTATGGCCGGTAACGTCGGCGTTGTCAGTCGCTCTGGAACGTTGACGTATGAAATCGTCAACCAGCTCACGCTCGCTGGCATCGGGCAGAGCAGTTGCGTGGGCATTGGTGGCGATCCAATCAACGGAACGAACTTTATCGATTGCCTCGCGGCCTTTGAAGCGGATCCGCAAACGAAAGCCGTCGCGATGATGGGAGAAATTGGAGGCACCGACGAGCAGGAGGCGGCGGTGTTTATTAAAGAACACATGACAAAACCCGTTGTTGGATTTATTGCTGGCCAGACGGCACCGCCTGGTCGTCGCATGGGTCACGCGGGGGCGATCATCTCGGGTTCTGCTGGAACAGCCGCTGAAAAGATCGAGGCGTTTCATGCCGCCGGTATGGGTGTGGCGATACGTCCGGTCGATTTCGTTGACCTGATCCGGGCGCGACTGTCCTGACGCTCTATCATGATCGGAGCGCGAATTGCGCTCCGATCGCACGTCAGTATTTCACGAACACGAGGCATCGATGAGCGCCGAACCGCAACGACTGAGCGATGTCGTCCGCGCATCGCGCATCAAGATGCCTCTCATTGCGTCGACGCTGGTTGATGCGGCAACCGTGCTTGCAGCGTGTCTCGACGCAGACGGTGCGCTCTCGAGTGCCGAACGTCTTATTGAGCGCATTGAAGACGCGCGCCCAGAGGACATCGTCGGGCTGGGCGATCGTGCATTTCTCATGCATTATCGCACCGACGCGGTGCGCGATCTCGTCGTGGCCGTTGGTATTGCGACGCATTCACTCTGTCGCGACTTGGCGGATGACGAGCCGCAGTGCGCACGCATCGTCGTGCTCGTGTGCACGCCGCCGCGGCAAATGGGACGACACTTGCAAGTGTTAAATGCGTTTGCACGAACGCTCTCGAAGTCGGTAGTGGTTGCCGCGGTGTTGGACGCGACCGACGCAGAAGCGGTCGCACGCTTGCCAGAGTTTCGAGCCGTGGAGTTGCCGGTGCAACTTACCGTCCGCGACCTGATGTCCGATCGTCCGCGCACGGTCGGTGCAGAGGCTCCGCTGCGAAGCGCTGTTCTCGAAATGCTGCGGGCCGGCGTGGGTGGACTACCCGTCGTCGACGAGACCAACCGTGTGATTGGGATGCTCAGTGAGCGAGAACTGCTGCGCGACCTGTTGAGCCATTATCTTCCGCGCGCTGGGGCCGCGATCGCGTCCCCGCCGCCATCCGCCTCGCGGCGAACCGTGCGCGACATTATGACCCGTCAGGTCCTCTGCGTCTCGCCCGAACAGCCGTTAGCCGAGGTGGCGTCCCTGATGCTAAACAAGGACGTCGAACGAGTTCCTGTCGTGAAGGACGGCGTGTTGGTCGGCTTCCTCACGCGCGGTGACATCGTTCGCAAATTGATCGGATCCTGACTTATGGCTGGACGACGCACACTGACCATCATCAAGCCGGACGCCTTCGCGAATGGCAAAGCCGGCCTCATTCTCGCGCTGCTCGAGCGGTCTGGTTTCTCACTGAAGGCCGCGAGAGTTTTACACCTCACAACGGCGCAGGCCGGCGAGTTTTACGCCGTGCACAAAGGCCGTGGTTTCTATGACGAGTTGGTGGAGTTCATGACAAGCGGACCGTGCATGCCGATGATCCTCGAGCGTGACGAAGCTGTTGCAACGCTGAGAACGGTCATTGGCGCAACGGACCCGGCCGAAGCCGCGGACGGTACCGTACGCCAGTTGTACGCCGAATCGAAAGGTCGGAACGCAATCCATGCATCGGATTCTGATGAAAATGCTGCGCAGGAGGCAGCGTTCTTCTTCGCACAGTGTGAAGTGTTGCCGAGCTGAGTCGGACTGGCGTGGCTAACTCTGCTCCATACCGGTACTTGCAGCACGTGCTGAACCCTTCAGTCGGAGCGCGGCAGCCCTTGTGTTGAGGGTGTGGTCGTTCTATTTTTGAGGGCTATGCTATGCTTTGATATCAGAAGCGTGGAAGCGCGTGCTGAGAGCGTGGATGGACTGCTCGCAGCCGTGGATCCTATCTGGGAAGATGACGACAACCGTCCGGTGGACGATGGCGTGCAGGTACGCGGTCGGCTGTCTGGTGCGGGTCATGGACGATTGTATTTTACGGGTGTCATCGAAGGTACTGTTTTTACTGAGTGCCGTCGCTGTTTGGTCGAGGTCACGAAGGCGGTGTCAAGCGAGGTCTCTCTAATTTTTGTGGAGGCCGGCGTGGACGAGGCGGAAGAGGACGACGTCGTTCCGATTCCGGCTGGTGCACGAGAGCTTGATCTTCGGCCGGCTGTGCGCGAGGAGTGGCTTCTCGCCGCTCCGATGTTCGCACTCTGTCGCGAAGATTGTTTAGGTTTGTGCGCTACGTGTGGTGCCGACCGTAATACCGGAGCATGTTCGTGTGCTCCTGCTATCGATCCCCGTTGGGCGGGATTGCGCGACGCGCGCAGTGCCGACGCTTAACGGATTTTTCAGTCTCGAACGTTCAGGTTAGGGCACTATGGCCGTACCGAAGCGCCGCACCTCCAAGCGGAAAAAGCGCGCCCGCAACACGCACAAGGTCGCTCCCGCGATCGTCATCCAATCGTGTCCGCAGTGCGGCACGATGAAGCGCCCGCACCGTGTCTGTGCAGATTGCGGGTTCTATGCCGGTGAGCAGCGAGTAACCGCGCAGGAAGCGTAAGTTTGGCGCGAATCGCCGTGGATGCCATGGGGGGCGACTTCGCTCCTCGGGCCCCCATTGCGGGAGCAATCCACGCGCTCGTTGAGCTCCCTCGGGAGCATGACATTGAACTGGTCGGCCGTACGGCCGTTATCGAGGCCGAACTCGACGCGCTGTTTCGCGGCGAATTGTCGTCCCTCGAGCGCCAGCGCACCCGACTTCACGTCGTCGAAGCACCCGATATCATCGAGATGTCCGACCGTCCGTCCGCTGCACTGCGCAGCAAGACCAACAGTTCCATGGTCGTCGGGCTGAAACGCGTCGTCGACGGACATGCGCACGGATTCGTTTCCGCCGGAAACACTGGCGCACAGATGGCGGCGTCGCTGTTCCTCTTCAAATTGCACGCCGGGCTCACGCGACCGGCAATTGGCACCATTTTCCCAACATCACGGCTGCCAATGCTCGTGCTGGACTCAGGCGCCAACGTTGATTGCTCGCCGGAAGAACTTGTGCAATTCGCGCGCATTGGCGACGTCTATGCGCGCAATCTCCTCGGCCGCAACAACCCGACCATCGGCTTGTTGTCCATCGGCGAAGAGCCAGAAAAAGGCAACGCCGTCGTGAAAGCCGCGCACCAATTGCTGAATCAGGCCGGACTGAATTTTATCGGCAATGTCGAAGGGCGCGATTTACCGCACGGTGAGTGCGACCGCGGACCGATCGACGTCGTCGTCTGCGACGGATTTGTCGGAAATGTCCTCCTGAAATTCTACGAGCGACTCGCCCCCATGCTCGTTGATATGGTGGCCATCGCCGCAAGTGTCGATGCGAAGACACTCATGGGCGCGCTGAAACATCTCGATGCCGATGAACACGGCGGCGCACCCCTCCTCGGTGTGCGGGGCGTCTCCATCATTGCACACGGAAAGAGCTCGCCGCGCGCAATCAGCAGCGCCATTCGCGTCGCCTTCCGTGCTGTCGAATCGGGTATGACCGAAGAAATTGGTCGGCAGCTCGCACTTGCGATCCCACTGGAGACGGCCACACGACAGGGGAGCCTCGCATGAAACGTCCGTACGCCTACATAGCCGGAACTGGACACGCGGTCCCGAAGCGCATCGTCACCAACGATGACATCGCAGCAATGGGCCTCGAAACCGACGATCAATGGATCATCGAGCGAACTGGCATTCGGCAGCGACACATCGCGGGCCCGGGCGAATCGATTAAATCATTGAGCGCCGACGCCGCGCGCCAAGCGATGGCCAAAGCGGGTGTACAGCCCGGCGAGATCGACGTCATCATTCTCGGCACCGCTACGCCTGACCGATTGTTACCGGCAACCGCCGTCGAGTTGCAATCGGAGTTAGGATGCACACGTGCCTCGGCGTTCGACATCGCGGCCGCATGTTCTGGATGGTTATACGGCGCAATTGTTGGCGAATCCCTTATTCATTCTGGCACCGCAGAAACGGTGTTGGTGATTGGTGCAGAGAAGCTCAGTACCGTCGTGGATTGGACTGATCGCAACACGTGTATCCTGTTTGCTGATGGCGCCGGTGCCACAATTCTGCGCCGCACTCGCGGTGGACAAAAGGGTATCCTCTCAAGCTTTATGCGTTCCGACGGTGC
>JANYFO010000134.1 GCA_025362635.1 Gemmatimonadaceae bacterium
CGTGCGGTGGTGTCGTGAGTGCGCCGGACGCGCGCGAAAAGGTCATTCAATTTTTTGATCCGTTGCTCACCATGAAAGCCGCACGAGCAATGGCGGGCATTGATGTCGTACGCGCCTTCATGACCGGAGCGTTCCCGTTACCGCCAGCCGTCTTGCTGATCGGTGCGGTTGTAGCGCATGTCGAGCGCGGCCGCGTTGTGATGAGTCTGATCCCAGATGAAAGTCACATTAATGCGCTGGGCACGATGCATGGCGGTGTTATCGCGACGTTGTTCGACACGGCGTTTGGATGCTCCGTGCAGTCGACCCTCGCTGCCGGTCGTACGTATACCACGCTTTCTCTTGGCGTGAATTATGTGCGCGGCGTGACGATAGCAACTGGTATTATCATGGCCGAGGGTACCGTGGAGCATGCGGGACGCTCCACGGTACTGGTACGGGGCACGCTGCGCGATGCGGAACAGAGACTACTCGCAACCGCTGAATCGACATGCATGCTCTTTGACGCGCCCCCCGCGACTTAACGGCACATCGGGTACGAGGGATCCGCGCCCGCAATCAGTGGCTTTGTTTTCCGCTCGCTGATCGCCGACATGATGTCATGGACAAAGCGGCCGAGTCGCGCTGCATGATCGTAGTCGATGTATTGTGGTTCGTCGGTTTGCATGTGATAGTCTTGCGCGTAGCCGAGTGAGAAGTACGTCACCGGCACGTCGTGATGCACGTAGTTGACCTGATCGCTGCGACAAAAACGATTCATCGGGTTGGCGGTGACGTCCCACGTTTTGTCGATGGCCATGGTTTCAACCCGTGTCGCGTTCACGGAGTCAATCACGTCGCCAAATTCACGAGAGAGTCGACGCGCGCCAAGCGTTTGCACGGACGTTGGTCCACCAAACTTTACTTGGTCGACACGACCTTTGCCGACCATGTCCATGTTGTGTGCGGCCACAATTGATGTGAGCGGAATGGTGGGATGATCGGTAAACCACTTGGAGCCTAAAAGGCCGGCCTCCTCGCCTTCGTGCGAGACGAAGATGATAGAGCGCGAGGGCTTTTCCGACGCGAAGCGTTCCGCAATTTCGAGGAGCACCACGGTACCTGACCCATCATCATCGGCGCCGTTCATAATGGAGTCGAGACGTGGAGCGCGGATTTTCCGCGCGCGCGCGATGAGAGAGTCAATCTGGTGCTGTTGTGCGACCGTTGGCCGACATGCGGGATCGTTCGAGCCTTGACGACGCGTGATAGAGTTTACCGCGCGCAACGAATCGTGTTCGACGGTGACACTATTCACACCAACGTGATCGTTGTGCGCGCCAACAAGCACATACTCGGCTGCCCGCGTTGGATCTGAGCCCGGCAAGATCGCGATCACGTTGCGTGCGGGCGTGCTGGACATGCGCCAGGCATAGCTCCAGCTGGCTGACACGGGCTGCCCGGTCGTGCCCACACTGAGTTGGTCGACACTTTTCCCGAACATCTGTGCAGCCACCGCGTTGGAGACCGTCGCGCCAGCGAGCGACGCTGTGCCGCGCGGCATCGCGGGCTGCATGCCCATGCGCTCGCCGAATGCCGCGCTGAGGGTCGCGGCCGACGTTCCATCGAGCCCGATGAGCAGCACGGCAACAGCGCCTGCTGCCATCGCGCGTCCATCTCGCGATGCGGCGCCACCTCGAGCCGCACGTGTGGCTGGCGGTGCCGCCATTTCAACGGCGGCGGCAGCAGCCGCGCCGAATTTATTGGGGACATCCTCGCAGCCTACAAACGACGTCGGTCCGCGTCCTGCCGGCACACCCGCGCCTGCCGCTGCCGGTGGTGCAATAAAGACCGCCACTTTTCCGGCAAACAGCGCAGGGTCCAGCACGTTGCTTGTATCGCCCCACCGACCCGCAAACACCGTTGTCACATTGGTGAGTTCAACGTTACCGCTTAGTGCCGTGGCGCCGCCCGGCACGACGGGAATCCACTCGCTACGCGGTTTGAGCGCCGTATTGCCAATCGCAAGTCGCGACGTCACGCTGTCGAAGCCACTCGGCCCGAACGGCATATTTTGAAAATAGGTGCCGCTATCGCCCGCCGGCTTGAGGCCGAGACGTTTGAATTCGCGAGCGATGTATGCGGTGCCTTTGTAATTTCCCGGCTCGCCGATGCGTCGGCCGAGCATGGAGTCGTCGGCAAATTGGTAGAGACGCGTCCGGAGATCGTTAGCGGTAATCGCCGACACCGTAGGGCGAGGCGCCCATGTGCGCGGTCCTTCATCCGGCCAGACGGTTTTGGCGGTCGCGGTCGCTTTCGGCGGTTTCGGAGCAGGCTTCGTTTGCGCGGTAAGCGAGCTGACCGAACAGAGTACGAGGGCACACGCAAGAGAAAAACGGCGCACGGGCGGAATCCTGTCTTCGGAGAGGCGAGATGAGACGGGCAATGCTGTCGAAGATATTACGATGCGCTGTCCCATAACGCTCGAACTGCAGGACGTACCTCGCCCTGCATACGCTGAACGCGGTGCGCGAGCACTCCCGTGATTTTGGGATGCGGTCCGTCGGTGTCGTGAGGACCAATAGCGCGTTTTCAATTTCGCGTTTGCCCCTTGGCACTGCCGGTGTGTTCACCGCGTCGACAATTCTCTTTGCTATGCGTACAGGATTCGCGACGCATGAAAGACGAAAGCAGGAAGACTTCAGGCGCGCAAATATTCCCTTTCCCTAAAGTGATCCATATAATTTCATGTGGTCGTGCTCATCACGCGAGCACAGATTTGCACGTTGAGTTTCGCGCACACTACTTCAGCTAGTTCCTTTTCACGTTTCGAGGTCGTCGCAATGCGACATATGCTCCTCCGTTTTCTTGGTGCCATCACAGTAGTGGCGTTTTGCACCCTTCCAGTCCACGCACAGAACACCATCACATTGGAAGGTTTGGTCAAGGGTGACGGGCAACCGTTGGCAGGCGCACAAGTAACCGTTGTTAACACGGCAACGCGAGAAACAGCTCGCGCGCTTACGCGAGTGAATGGAGAGTTCCGCGTGATTGGACTCTTTACCGGTCAGTATACCGTGACAGTGCGCGCCATCGGCTACCGCGTGCAGCGTGATTCGGTGCAATTGGCAATCGGCCAGCGTGCGCGGCTCGAGTTTACCATGCAGAAAGGTGCTGCCGAACTTGACGCGCAAACGGTGACCGCGGAACGGGTGAAGCAAGTTGAAGTGCAACGTATGTCTGTATCAGCACCTGTGATGAAGGAAGAAATTGAGAATCTTCCACTTAATTCGCGTGGCGTTATGAATCTTGCTGGCATTGTGCCAGGCATAAAAACATACGCGCCACAATCCGGCCGCACGTTGCCCTCCGGTGGTGCCGCGCCAGATCTGCGCTTCTTCAACGTCTACATGGA
>JANYFO010000240.1 GCA_025362635.1 Gemmatimonadaceae bacterium
ACAAATCGATGGCGCAATTGCCACGCTTGACGCGCTGCCGGACATTGTCAAAGTCGTGAACGGTGCACTCCCGGTATTGCTGGATTCCGGCGTTCGCAGCGGCTCCGACGTGTTCAAAGCACTCGCGCTGGGTGCGTCAGCAGTACTGCTCGGACGACCTTACGTCTATGGACTCACGATTGCCGGCGAAGCTGGTGTGCGCGAAGTATTGCGAAACATTCACGCAGAGTTCGATCTAACGATGGGCTTGGCTGGATGCACCAGCATTGCGGACATTACTCGCGACACGCTCGCCTGAGGCTGCTTGGTCGTTACCAGCTCGTCACGTTAAATGTGCGGTTATTAAGTCGACAGTGCTTAGCATTGCACAGGGTCCGCGCGCTGCAATGGCGCGTCCGGTCCAAGGCGTTTCTCCCCTCCCGCCATCGCATCCCATGCTGTCACTTTTCTCGCGTCGTCGCTCTGCTGCGTGGTGTTCCGCAGCAATTCTCGCGTTCACAAGCTGCGTGTCAACCGACACCGTCGTGTCACCGCGTCGCAGTGATCAACCGTTGCGGTCGGCAAGCTCGGCGGGCGGCGTCGTCATTAGCCAAGTGTACGGCGGCGGCGGAAACGCTGGCTCCACGTTTAAAAATGATTTTATCGAACTGTACAATGCTGGTACCACCGACGTCACGCTGACGGGATGGTCGGTGCAATATGCGAGTGCAACGGGCACGACGTGGGCAACCACCGTCTTATCCGGCACGATTGCCGCCGGACGGTATTTCTTAGTTCAGGAGGCAATCGGTGCCGGCGGCACGGTAAATTTGCCAACGCCGGACGCAACAGGGACACTGGCGCTCAGCGCCACGGCAGGAAAAGTTGCGCTCAGCAATAGTGCCGCGGCGTTAACCGGCGCGTGTCCTGACATCACCGCATACGTGGACCTTGTTGGGTTTGGTGCAACGGCCAACTGCGCCGAAGGATCGCATCCAACGGCAACGTTGAGCAACACGACGGCGGCGCTGCGGCTTAACGGCGGCGCGACTGACACCAACGACAATGCCGCTGATTTTGTGGCGGGCACGCCAAATCCGCGCAACAGCACTGTTGGTGGCCCCGTGGCAGGACCCGTAACCGCGGTCACTGTATCGCCGCTCACCGCGTCAGTCAGCCCCGGCCTCACCACCGCGTTTAACGCCACGGCCAAAGATGCGAATGGTGTGATTGCTTCCACCACATTTACCTGGAGCAGTGCCGATCTGTCCGTCGCCACCGTAAACGCGACGACTGGCATTGCCACGGGCGTAGCGGCGGGAACGGCAACCATTACGGCCACGTCAACCAATAATGTTGCGGGAACCGCAACACTCTCAGTCGCTGTAGCCGCGCCGATCGTCAGCGTGAGCGTCACCCCCACTACGGTCAATGTTTCGACGGGTACGAGCACGACGCTCGTCGCGACGGCGCGAGACGCAAACAATGCCGTCGTGAACACAAGCTTCGCGTGGTCGTCATCCAACACCGCGCTTGCGACCGTCGATCAGTCAGGAAACGTCACAGGGGTGGCCATGGGTGGACCGCTCACTATTACTGCCACCGCACCAAACGCGGTGTCAGGTGCGGCACAAGTCACGGTCGTTGGTCTGCTGATCAACAGCATCACCTTGAGTTCTTCCACCAGCAGCTTTCCACCGGGATTCCAGACACAACTGTTCCCAACAGCGAAGGCTGGCGCAACGACTGTGCCTGCAGTCTTTACGTTTCGCTCCATTGACCCGAGCATCGCGACGGCTGTAGTCGTCGAAAATACAGGTATTGTCACGGGTGTAGCAGGGAGCCTGACTCGCCCGCGTCTTGAAGTCACCGCCACTCCTATCGGCGGCGGCATCACGTATACCGACACGCTCACGCCCATCACCGTTGAAACGCCCGTCAGCGCACCCCTCGGCACGTACGGCGCGAATGACGAATTCGGACGACCCACTGCGGGGGGAATATCAACGACCGATTTTCTGATTGCACGTGCGCAATACGTGTTGTCGTACAATCAGACGCGCGGTACACCAAACTGGGTGAGCTACGAACTCGATGCGCGACACATGGTGTCCGGTCAAGATCGCTGCAACTGCTTCTCCGCCGACCCCAACTTGTCAGCTTCGGCGCAGATTCTTACATCGGACTACACCACCGGTGGATTCGATCGCGGGCACATGGCGCGCTCGTTTGATCGCACCGTCGCCAACGTTGACAATGCCAGCACATTTTATCTGACCAACATTGTCCCGCAAACGGCTGATCTCAATCAGGGTGTATGGGCATCGTTTGAAAATGCATTAGGTGATTCTGCGAGGCTCGGTGGTCGCGCGGTGTACATCATCACGGGGCCGCTGTATGCAACCGGTGCAACACCGCGTTGGTTGCGCAATCTGAACAAAGTGCAAATTCCTGACTCGACGTGGAAAGTGGCATTCATTGGGCCGTACACTGTCGGCAATCCGTTCACGCGCGGCAGCATCAACAGCTGGTCCGACCTTTCCAATACCACGGTGCTCGCCGTGAACATGCCGAATATCGCGGGCGTTCGAAATGATCCGTGGCAGAAGTATTTAACAACGGTCGACAAAATTGAGGGCTCGACGGGATACGATTTTTTGTCGCGCTTGCAAGACGTCTATCAGACAGCCGTCGAAGCGGGCGATCATCCGCCGGTCGCATCATTCACCGGCGCAACCACCGGCGTCGAAGGCTCGGCTGTTGTTTTTAACGGCTCGGCATCGACTGACCCCGACTTACTCGTAGCCGGTTTTGACGAGGCGCTCACATACGCGTGGGATTTCGGCGATGGCACGAACGCATCGGAGATCGCACCGTCAAAAACGTTTGCGGACAACGGGACGTACACAGTAGTCCTCACCGTCACCGACAAATTCGGATGGCCGAAGTCGTTCGCGCGCGCCATTGTGATCAGCAACGTTGCGCCCATTGCATCACTTATCGCGCGCACGTCAACCACCGTCCAGGTTGGACAAAGCGTGACGTTCGGTGCGAGCGGTACTGATGTCGGCACGAAAGACGCCCCTTGGACATTCACTTACGATTGGGCTGACGGCACAACGTATGCAGGCAGCGTTACCGCGCTCCCGGCGAAAACCCGACCAATGCTGCGCGCTAAAAGTTGGAGCACGCCCGGTACGTATGTTGTCATTCTCTCGATTCGAGACAAGGATGGCAGTATCGGATCCTCGTCAGTCACCGTCACCGTCACGCCCTGATCTATGACAACGCTTGCCTGCCGGTCCACCAAGTCTGCGCGTGCTGCTGTTGCCGTGTTTTTCGGGTGCGCCTTATTTGCCGCAACCGGACACGCGCAAACCACAACGATAGGATTCAACGGCTTAAGCACATTTGACGGCTCGTTTGGAAAATATGCCGACAGTGGTACGTTTCCCACGTTCGCACAGACCTTTGTCACGCCAACGACGGCTCCGTATCTACAACGGTTTTCAGTTTTCTTAGCTGACGACTTCGGATATGGGTCACAGCTCAAGTTTACTGCACACGTCTTCGAGTTTGACGTCATTAATTATCGAGTGGTCAGCGCGCCGCTGTTTTCAAGTGTTGTGCAGACTGGCAGCAGTAATATCGGCGACAACCCACTCAAACCGTTCGACACGTATGTGTTTTCAAACACGTCGAACGCGCTGAATCTCTTACTCGCCGCGAATAAAACATACGCGATCGTGTTGACGACGCTCGGCGTCGGGGCGTCAACGTTTACGTCACTGTTCGACGGTGCCTCGAACTCCATCGAAGCATCGGATGTTAGCAACTATGTTGGTGGCCGCGCGCTGCGCTCTCACGCTGTCAACACACTCAGTGCTTTGTCGCTAAACGGCGCGTTTGAAAACGCGAATGCGGCCGACTTAGCATTCACCGCTGATTTTACTCGAAATATTGTACCAGAGCCGAGCACCGGCGTGCTCGTCTGCTCGGGCTTGGCACTGCTGCTCTTGCTCCGCAAACGGCGACTGCAAGCGTAGCGTTCACGCGTGACGTCAGCGTGTAAATTTGGGGTGGGCCGCCCTCGGAAGGGTGGCCCGCTTTACATGTGGCTCTCCGCACGCCAACCTCAAGTAACCTCTGGATCGGAGCAAAACGTGAAAGATTCGCAGCTGAAGGCGCTGATCAAAAAAACCACAGCGAAAGCCGCTCAACCAAAGAAGCAGCCCCGCCCCTCATTCGACCCTACCCTCGAAGCCACGCGCGGTGGTGCTGAGCCGCTGTCTGGATCAGAAGCGGAAGAGATTTTCAAAGAGATGAAGCGGCGAGAGTTTTAAGAGACGTGCACGAAAACCGCCCATTTCTCACCGGTGCATGGCGCGACATTGTGATGGTCAGTTGGGCAGTCGATCCGAAACTACTGAAACCATTCGTCGCAGCCGGCACTGAGCTCGACATCTTTCAAGGCGACGCGCTTGCCAGTATCGTGGCGTTCGATTTTTGCGAGACGCGCGTGCTCGGTCGCCGCATTCCGTTCCACGTGCGCTTTCCGGAAGTGAATCTGCGCTTCTACGTAAAGCGAAAAATGTCTGATGGCTCTTGGCGGCGTGGCGTGACGTTCATCCAAGAGATGGTGCCGCGATCAGCCATCGCGCTCGTTGCGCGCACATTGTATGGCGAGCCCTATGTCGCGAGACCCATGCGTCGCGCAGCCGTACCCGAAGCGCCCCTCACCGACTCCACGTCGTCGGCGACGCGATCCTTGGTGTACGAATGGAAACGTGAGGGCGGATGGGAACGCATCATCACGCTCGTGAACGCGCCACCGCGCCCGATGCGGAGCGGAAGCAACGAGGAGTTTGTCGCCGAGCACTATTGGGGCTACACGCGTCGCCCGGGTAAGCCAACGCTTGAGTATCACGTGACGCATCCACGATGGAACATCAGCCTCGCGGCCGAATGTCTCATCGAAGCGGATCTCAGCGCGCTTTATGGCCGACCGTTTGCAGAGGCGTTTGAGGGGCCCCCCGCGTCCGCGTTCGTCGCCGAAGGCTCCAAAATTGCCGTGTATTCCGGTCAACCGATTTGAACGCAATTGCCGAGTGCCCTACATGACGCGTCGACTCGCTGTTTTTATATGTATCGTATTCACAGCGTGCAGTGATGCGAAATCCGTCGATCACGGAGAAACCGCGAGCGCCGTAATAGATGCAAAACCGATCTCCGGCACGTGGGGTGAAGCAGATGAGAAATCCACGTGGACCGCAACTCATATTGTGGCGGATGCGTTGCGTATCGATGAAACCGCAACGTTTGGGGCAGACTCACGGGCATCGCGCATGTTTTTGTTCGACAGCGCTGGACACTTGATCAGTATGTCGGACAATCGTGAGCAAACGGTGCAATCAGGCAACAGCACGCCAATGGCGCTACGCTCAATGCTCGTCATTGAATTTGTGAACGATTCCGCCACGCGTACGAGTAAACAGGTTGACGGCGCAGAACGTCCGGTTCAACAGTATGAAATCGACAATGCGCGTCGCCACGCACAACAATTGTTGATCCTCGCCCGCCGGGGCACACCTCGTTCTTGAACTACGGCACGTTATGACTGACTTTGAAAAGCTTGGCGCATTTTACCTTGGGAAGCGTTACGATCTCGCGACACGAACGCGCAGCGATGATCTCGTGCTGTATGACGCAAAAGATCTCACGACGCATGCGGTGATTATTGGCATGACCGGCAGTGGAAAAACCGGCCTTGGCATCGATCTCATCGAAGAAGCACTTATCGACAAAGTACCTGTGATTGCGATAGACCCGAAAGGCGATCTGGGCAACTTGGCGCTACGGTTTCCCCATCTCGCAGCGTCGGACTTTCGTCCGTGGATTGATCCACAGCAGGCAGGCAATGCGGGCTCCACGCCAGACGCCTTCGCGGAGCAGCAAGCAAAATTATGGAAGGATGGGTTAGCCGATTGGGGTGAAGACGGCGCACGCATTCAGCGACTCCACGATGCGGCCGAAGTAACGATTTACACGCCGGGCAGCACGGCAGGCCGCCCGCTCTCGTTGTTGCGCGCCTTTGTTGCGCCGCCGGCGGCACTGCGCGACGACAGCGAAGCGCTCCGTGAGCGCGTCGATGCGACCGCAACGAGCGTCCTCGCCCTGCTCGGCATCGACGCTGATCCAATTTCCAGCCGCGAGCACATTCTGCTCGCGAACTTGCTCTCGACGGCGTGGAATGAAGGCCGCGATCTCGATCTCGCGGGCATGATTAGTGGCATTCAGTCACCGCCATTCAGCCAAGTTGGCGTGATGCCGCTGGACACGGTATTTCCGCCGAAGGATCGAATGGCCTTTGCGATGAAGTTGAACAACTTGCTGGCCGCGCCAGGCTTTCAAAACTGGATGAAAGGCGAGCCGCTCAGTACAGCGAATCTGCTGTACGATGCGAACGGAAAACCGAAAGGCAGTATCATTTCTATCGCCCACCTCGGTGATGCCGAGCGCATGTTCTTTATGACGCTGTTGTTGACCGACATTCTCGCGTGGATGCGCTTGCAACCGGGTACCGGGTCGTTGCGCGCCATCTTGTACATCGACGAATTGTTTGGGTATATGCCGCCGGTGGCAAATCCACCATCGAAAGTCTTGTTGCTCACCTTGCTGAAGCAGGCGCGCGCGTTTGGGTTGGGTGTAGTGCTCGCCACGCAGAATCCAGTGGATTTGGATTATCGCGGCCTCTCCAACATGGGTACGTGGTTTATCGGCCGCTTGCAAACCGAGCGCGACAAAATGCGTGTGATGGAAGGGCTCGAAGGCGCCTCGGGAGGACAGCCGTTTAATCGCGACGCGATGGAAAAAACAATTGCGGGTTTAGGAAAGCGCGTCTTCTTGCTGCACAGTGTGCACGAACCGGCGCCGCTCATTTTCGAAACACGCTGGACCATGTCGTATCTTGCCGGCCCGATGACGCGTGAGCAAATCAAGATGTTGCAGGGACAAGGACCAGCGTCGTCTGCCATGAGTCTGTCAGGTACCACTGCAGCGGCAACGCTGTCGGACACCAACATCATTGGATCGGCGTCTGGCGGCAGTCCATTGGCGCTCGATGCAACAGCAGCCGCGCACGCGCCCGTGCTCTCGCCGGATATCCCACAGTTTTTTCTCCCGCCTACCACCAATTCAGGTTCCATCTCTTACAACCCCGTCATACTCGGCGTTGCCGACGTGTCGTTTCATAACGCGAAGCTTGGCGTCACCGAGCAGCGGCGAGTGTCACTCCTTGCGGCAATGGATGATGGCCCAATTACGCTCGAATGGGATGGCGCTGAGCGTGTCGAATTGGACGTCAAGGCATTGGAGCGTGGCGCGCGCGACGGTGCCGTATTTGGTGCGCTGCCAACAGCTGCGACGACAGCAAAAAGCTATGCGGCGTGGTCGAAAGCATTTCAAAAATGGATTGTCACCAACGAACAGGTGGAATTGTTGAGCAGTCCAGCGTTAAGACTCACGTCCTCGTCCGGTGAATCCGAACGTGATTTTCGAATTCGACTACAGAATCTTTCACGCGAAACGCGCGACGCGAAAGTGGAATCGTTACGCGGCAAGTATGCGACGCGATTGTCGGCGTTGCAGGAGCGCATTCGTCGCGCAGAGCAGGCCGTGTCCCGAGAGCAAGCGCAGGCCGGTCAGGCGAAGGTCGATACGATCATTTCTGTTGGTAGCGCGATATTGGGCGCCGTTTTCGGTCGCGGGAAAATTTCTGCATCACCCGTTGGCAAAGTCGGCACGGCGATGCGTGGTGCAGGTCGTGCGGTGCAGCAAAGTGGTGACGTCACGCGCGCATCCGACAGTGTGGGCGCGATACAAACACAGTACAGTGATTTGGAAGCGCGGCTGCAAACAGACATTGATGCGCTAGGCGCGTCCTACGACGCTCAGCAGGAAACGTTTGACCGCACGCCCATCACGGCGAAAAGCGGTGACGTCCGCGTGCAGTTGGTGGCCTTGGCGTGGCTGCCTTACGCAACGGATGCGTCTGGCGTGGTAACCGCAGTGTGGCGTTAGCTATTTGCTACGATTGCCGGACAGCACGGTGCGGTGACGACGGCGCGTTCAAGTGCCTTTGAGCACGAATGCGATCAGGAACGCCAACAGAAATGCGAGGCCAGCCTGCCCGATGGAAGCGACATCGAGTCGGAGTGCGTGAGCAGGAGTGGACGGGGTGCTAGGTTCTTTCTCGGACGGTTGCATGAGACGGCCTCCGCGGCATGGGGTGTGGGAGGTGACGCCGCAGGTATGTGTCAGGTCACGGTAGACGCGCGTTGGCTTGACTGTTGAGGGTCCAATCAAAGTCCGTTTCGCGGATGACAAATGCGCCTTTCTCCAATCGCTTGCGCTGGTCGCCGTCAAACCAAGGCGCGAGAAATTGGCCGAGCTCGAGACGCGTTGTGCCGAAGTCGGCGCGGTAGTATGTAAAGAGAGGACTGAGCAGAAGCGCGAATCGTTCCGAGCGATTCTTTGTCGGTGACAGACTGATAAACTGTCGCGCTTGATCCTCGAGTTGCGCGTTGAGCTTGGCGCCGGTATACGCCTCGCTCCGCAGTGGTGGGCAGCCTCGGGCGGCAAAGACCAACGCAAAGTGCACACGCGGTTCGCGAAACTCGTTACGAATCATGGTGTGCTCAACGTCGTCGAGCGTGAGGATACGTCCGGCAGCGTGAACCAATGGATTACTCCACGGACCCTTAAGCCGCAGCACGCCAAATGTTTTGTCAATATTCCGAATGGAACGCGTCTCGCCGTGCGACGCGACCAACTGGATTGTGAACGCGTTGTAGACGTTGATCCAAAACGCGAGTCGCTCCTGCGGGTCCAATGTTTTTTCCTGGACCGCGTTGAGAGACGCGAGATATCGCGCAAATGACGCATCACGAGCGAACGCCGGATAGTCCACGAGTCCGTTCACGACATACGCATGGAGCAATGCATCGAATGCAGCATGATTGACTGTGCTCGTCTGCGCGCGCAGCGGCTTGGCCGCACACATCAATACGAACGCCGCGATAAGACCCACTCCTTTTGGCACTCGCCAGCGCTTGCGGAGTCGTTTTTCATGTTTCATGAGAACACGATGCGCGCGCGCCGATGGCGACGCAACGTCCCAATCCTCTCCCTCTCGCTACGTTATCGTCCGAATTCGCAACTGCTATAGATTGTTTCCGATGACCCCGCCTTGGCTTTTCGGCATCTGGCGCTTGCTTCGCGCCGATCCGTCGCTCGACTTCGCGCCCGGTGTTCGCATGGAATTTTGCGACGGTGGACAGCTCCGCTACCACGTTGACGTTGGCGGTCGTGATCAGGTGCTCACGTTGATCTATCGCGTTGAAGACGACATCCTACATACTGAAAATCCTGCGGCGCCGCACGCAATGGCCGTGCGTTTTTCGCAGGGCGCCGGCGATGTGCTGGTGCTCGATTTTGCGGGACCGCAGGCCGTGCTGATACGTGAGCTAGGGGTTAGGGAGTAGGGATTAGGGGTTAGGGATTAGGGAATGGGTTGCGCGTATCGCCGATAAACTGTCTAATGCTGAGGGAGTCGTTCCTAGTCCCTGATTCCTAGTCCCTAATCCCTACTCCCTAGTCCCAAGTCCATGCCTCCGGCAATCCCGTGGATCGCCCCGTTCGCCGTATTTATGGCGTTGTTGGCCCTCGCGCCTTCCCTGCCCTTCGGACAACCGTGGGAGTCCTTGGTGCGCGTCGGCATCCTTACGGCCGTACTCATTTTCGTATCTGGTGGTGTCGTCCGCACGTTGCGCGTGCGTCACGTGGTAACAAGCGTCCTGCTCGGGCTCGCTGTCTGTGCCATGTGGGTCGCGCCCGATTTACTGATGCCGGGTTGGCGTACGCACTGGTTATTTCAGAACAGCATTACCGGCGTGCTCAAAACGTCTATACCGCCAGCAGAACTAGCCAATCCGCTGGTGGTCGTACTCCGCATCGCACGCGCGGCGCTGCTCGTTCCAATTATTGAAGAGTTATTTTGGCGAGGGTGGTTGCCGCGTTGGATCGTAGACAACGATTGGCAAAAGGTGCCAATTGGCACGTACAACACGCTCGCATTTGTTGGCACTGCGGCATTGTTCGCGAGCGAGCACGGTCCGTATTGGGAGGTTGGACTACTTTGCGGATTGATTTACAATTGGTGGCTTTGGCGCACCAAATCATTAGGCGACGTCGTACTTGTACATGCGGTGACCAACGGTGCGCTATCGGTGTTTGTACTCATCTCCGGTCGCTACGAATTTTGGATGTAGCACATGCAGACGCACTCGCGCGGTCGTCGCGCGAGCGCGCTTGCCAGTTAACTGCCGTATACGATTGGCAGCGTTCCGTTCCGGATATCACGCGCGCCTGCGGCAACGCCCGATCCAACCGCGAGCGCCGCAGTTAGCGCCGTACCAAGTCCCACCAACGGCAACACCGCCACGATGACCAACGAGGCGAGAAACACCGCACCGCCGGCAAGATAAGGCGCTGAGCCTTTTTGTATGGCATCGACGTAGCGCAATCGATTGCGCACAAACCGTCGCGTTCCGCTGTGCAACAAAATAGCGAGAATGCTAGCAACTGCGAACGACACGAGAAATGCGAATATCGTAACCATGAATTCCTCCGAATGATCCGACCAGCGCGTGCTCCAGACGAGAAAAACTGTACCACCGCGCCTTGCTACACCTAACGTGACCACGCGACTGAGGTTTCACTCGCTGCAAGGCGTGTCCTTCAAAAACGCGTAAGACTACGCACACGTTCAGGACGGACGACGACCGGCGCTGGCCATCTTCGTGTAATTCAACGGAATCGTGAACAGCGCGTCGTTGAGCTTTCTCTTTTCGATCTTCGTAACTTCCAAAGTTGCTACGCCCGCGCCGTTCGTCACCTTGAGCGGAAAGGCCCCCTCAGCGGCGAGCGATCGTTGCCACGACAGCGCGTCTTTAAGTCCCATGCCGCCTGACAGGTTGATGAACGCGCCGAGTCCTTTCGTCATGCAGACATTGTTCGTTTCGTTTGCAGTCTCGATTAAAATGTGCTCGCACGAATACCCCGCGATGGTTTCCAACTTGCCAGTACGTGTGATCTTGGGCACCGGAATATTTGGCGTGGTAGCGGGCATACCATCTTCTGACAACGGCACTTCGACATACATGCTTCGTGCGTCCAACAGCATGAACAGCTTTTTCTCCGCAGGAAGATTGAGCAGGCTCATGCTGCCCATCGGACCCGTGATGTTCACTCGTGTGCCGCGCGCACCGCGGCTTAAGAATTCGACCAGTTGCGGTGCAATGTCCTCGCCACGCGTCGTACCACGCCCGGCAATCTTGACCGTGATCACGCCTTCAAAGGCCTGAGCGGCAAGTGGTAGCGCGGCGTATGACATGCTTGCGACGATGGTCGCAACTGTGCGAACGAGACGAACGTTGAACATGCGCATCACCAAAGGGAAACGAGGAAACATTCTACACGCGCGCGAACGAAACCGCTCAACCAATACCAGACTTCATTGCACGCAACACTAATTCGCTGAAGCGGTCAATTTCGTCCAATGTGGTATACACGTTGGGCGTAACACGGATCCCGCTAAACTCAGGATGCACGATCGGCGTTTGCACCACGCGATGTTGTCCATGCAACCAACCACCAAGCTTTACCGGATCAAGACCGTCCACAGAAAAGTTGCCGATCCCTCCGCCCCACGCTGGATGCATTGGCGTAAGCATCTTCACACGACCATTCCCCTCGGCGAGCAATCGATTCGCCCACCGATCCCGTAGATACACCAGGCGCGCAAACTTGCGCCCCACACCGATCGCGCGATGAAAAGCCAGCGAGACCGCAATCGCGTTGTGATTTGCCGCAGGATGTGTACCAATCTCTTCAAACTTCCGAATGTTGTCGTCTTGCTCCGCCGATGCACCGATCAACGGCCAGATCGATTTAATTTTCGATTTGCGAACGTACAGAAATCCAGTGCCAATCGGCGCGAGCAACCATTTGTGCAAGCTGGTTCCATAGTAGTCCACATCAAGATCGTCGCGCTGAAACGGAAATTGCGCGAATGCGTGCGCGCCGTCGACGATGGCTTCAATGTTTTTCGCGCGCGCCAACGCAACCAACTCACGCACCGGCAAAATTTGTCCGGTAAGGTTCGTGATGTGTGTAAACTCCATCACTTTCGTGCGTGACGTGATCGCTGCGGCAAACTTATCCACGATCACGTGCGGTGATGTTGTTGGAACGGGAAACGAAACCTCTTTCACCACTATGCCATCGCGCCGCGCACGCTGACGCCACGCACTCACCATCCGTGGATAGTTTTGGTTGCTGATGATCACTTCATCACCCGCCTTCAGGTCCATCCCAAAAATCACGGCGGTTAGCGCTTCAGTGGCATTACGCGTGATCGCCATCTCCTCCACATCGCACCCAAACTCTCGTGCAAGTTCGCGACGCACGATCTCAATGCGCGGTTCCAAATCGCGCCACATCTGGATCACGGGCAACTCGTTAGAATAGCGCAGATCGCGAAACATTTGCTCCATCACGTGCGATGGTGCGGGCGAGCAGCCGCCGTTGTTCAGGTTGATCCAGGTTCGATCCAAGTCGAACGCGCGCTGAATCGGCTCCCAAAAGTCTTCATCGCTCGCAAACGCCGCATCCTGCGACGCACTGCCTCGCCACGGCTCGGCGTGCGGGTCCAATAACAGCACGCCGCGACTCTTTGCGACATCGGCGGCATCGAGCAGGCGACGAATAGCGCCGGACGCGAACGTCGGCGCCGCCGCAGCGGCAACAGCGGGGGCGGCCGAAACTCCGGCCAAGGCAGTGACAAAATGGCGACGGTCCATATGCTCGAAGATGGTGCCGTGATGCGAAGTGCGCGAGAGCAGGTCGTGCTGTGGCGCAAGCGAGTGCGAGCCCGTAACGTCCGCAGGTGATGTCTTCTGCCCTCGCTCCCGCTCAAATGCGCGCTTTCCGCCTTCATGCCGTATCCCGTCCCGTCGTTCTCGCGACATTGGCCCTCGTCGGATCTGGCTGCGTACAGCCGCTCACGCTCGCGCCCAACGATGCAGGTCGTGTACTCGCTCATCGCACGATCACCGCGCCCAATCCGGGTGAGAAGGGCAGCTTCACAGTGCGGAAGCTGTATTACGGAAGCGGCGGCGATACACGTCGCGCCGAATATCGTGATTCACTGACCTACCGGACGCGCACGGTCGACGCATCGCCGTACGCCAAGGCTGAGCCAGATGTCGCGAAAAGTCGCAAGAAATACTGGGGCTTCGACAATACCAAATTTCCGCTCAACGCGCGCGTCTGGTTTCCGGAGGGCGACGGACCATTTCCGCTTGTACTCGTCGTGCACGGCAATCACGACATGAAAGATTTTTCCGATCCCGGGTACCAATGGCTCGGCGAACTCCTTGCGTCACGCGGGTTTATTCTTGCGTCGATCGACGAGAATTTTCTCAATGGGAATTTGCGCGGCGAAAACGATGCGCGCGGTTGGATGTTACTCAAGCATCTCGAGACGTTTCGTTCGCTCAACGACAGCGCGGGTAAACCGCTGTTTCACAAAATTGACATGTCCCGCATCGGCCTCATGGGACATTCGCGGGGCGGCGAAGCCGTCTCAATCGCCGGTGCCTTTAATCGCCTGCCAAACTATCCAGACGACGCCACACAAAAGTTCAATTTCAACTTTGATATTAAAGCCATCGTCGCTATCGCTCCGGTAGACGGCCAGTATAAACCGGCCGATCAGCCAACGCCGGTGGCCGATTACAACTATCTCGTGATTCACGGCTCGCACGATGGCGATGTGTCATCATTTAGTGGGCTATCGCAATACAACCGTTTCCGATTCACCACGCCCAGCAGCATGTTCAAGAGCGCGATCTGGATGTATCGCGCAAATCATGGACAGTGGAATACGGTGTGGAACAATCATGATAACGGCGATTATTCAGTGCGCTCCCTGAATCTCAAGGCGCTCATTTCGGGCGAGCAGCAACGCCAGTTTGGACGCGTGGTGATCGGCGGCTTTCTTGAGGCAACATTACACGGAAACGACGAGTATCGCGCAATCTTCCGCGATCATCGAAGCGCCGGTGATTGGCTGCCGCCCACGATGTATCTCCAACGGTACGGCGACGCGAAGTCGCACTATCTCGCCACGTTTGACGAAGACGTGGATGTGTCAACCGGCACCGCGCCTGGTGTACGCATCACCGCCGATTCACTCTCACTGTGGAAGGAGAACGATGTACCCGCGCGCGCGCGCGGCGGCACGTTTCGAAGCAACGTCGCCACACTGGGCTGGAACAACACACCAATTGGCAAAGACACCACCAAGGGACGTGCGCCCGCACGCTACACGATCAGCGTCCCCGATTCGCTTCGCACGGCCTGGCAGGTCGGGAGCACGAGCACGTTTCTGATGACGATCGGGGCGACCGATCAAACCCCCGGGCCGCGCAAGTTGCCGCCCGATACGACAGCCAAGTCAGACAGTGCCTCCAAGCCCAAAGGCAAAGTCGCGCGAACACCCGCCAGCGATAGTGCCGCGAAAGCCGCGAAAGCGCGTGCGAAAATCAAACCGCCGAAAGACTCCACGCCAGCAGATTTCACGATAGAAATGGAAGATGCCGCTGGACATCTTGCGCGACTTCCGTTGTCGACGTTTGGTGAAGTGCGTCGTCCGCTCGAAAGCTATATCTATCGGCGCGCCGGAAAAGACAAAGCAAATTTTCCGACATTAGCCGAACCAATCATGCAAACGTACTTGCTGCCAGTAGACGCGTTTGTAAAAGCCAATGCGGCGTTCGATCCGTCGTCGTTACGAGCAATTCGCCTTGTGTTTGATCTGAAACGCATTGGTGCGATTATGCTCGACGATGTGGGTCTGACGGGTCGCTAAGCGTGACGCTTCCGTGCGTGACTAAAACGTCGTACGCAACCCAAACGTCAGCGTCCGCCCCGCAGTGACCGTCCCGTTGTCTGGTGACCCGCGTTGCACGTTCAGTAGATTCTCGCCGTCCAGTAACGCCGACAGATCGCCAAATACCCGGTAGCTCACGTTCGCACGCACGCGCGTGACGCCGCGGTACGTAGTCCAGAAATCTCGCAGACGTGCTCCACCGATATCGCGCTCATGCGCCTGCTCCGCGAGCGCACGGCCGATCGCAATGCGATCGTAGCTCACCCAGTCTTCGGCGCGCGTGACGCCGGTCGTGAGTGACCAACGCGCTGCGTTCCATGTTGCGTTTACACTCGCGGTACGTGCGGGCACATCCAGCATGCGATCGCCAACACGCAAGTCCCCGCCATATCCGCGAGCGACACGCGACACGCGACTGTCGACCAAAGTGACAGCGCCAGCCAGTGCAAGCTGATTGAATTGGGTCCCGCCTTGCAATTCCCAACCGTGGTTATCGATCGCGCCAACATTTTCTAACGTGTATGCGACCGTGCGCGCCCAACGACCGTTGCCTGCCGGCGTCGTGCTCGTATAGGCAACCGGTTGAATGAGTCCAGAGGCACGTTGGTCGAAACGCGTCACGTGTAGCGCCAACGCCCGACCAAAAAGCACGTCGCCACCCAACTCAGTACCTGACTGTGATTCTGGTTGGAGCGTGCTAGTGGCGCTGTTCGTGGCGCGCGCCATCCACGTCGTGCCGCGCGTCAAACTGTTCGCGGGGCGAATACCGGTGCCATACGCAGTGCGCAATTTAAGCACCACGCCATTGATATCATGCACGTACGCAACCCCAAGCATCGGGAGTAACGAGAGCTGGGTGTTGGGCGTGCTGCCGGTGCCCCGCTCCACACGACCGCCGGCGACGAAAAACAGTGCGTCATGCCACGCCACGTTCGCTTGCGCCGATACCCCCACACCATTGGTCCACGTGGTGCGCAGCGACGTGGCCGTTGGAGCGCGCACGGGCGGCGCGATGCTGGTCGCGGCGCCACGTCCCGCCCCCCCGACGACGGTGTTGTCGTCGACTTGCTTCGTCAACGTCTGCTCAGCAGCAAAGGTGAGATTCATCGTTGTGCGATTCGCGACATCAAACCGGCCAACGGATCGCAGTCGCAACGTACCGCGATCAGCGCCGCCCTGCGCATTCGCATAGTCCGTTGACGATGACGTTGGCGTTGGCGTTGGCAAACCAGCGTTCGAAAATCCATGCAAGCGATAGCCGTCTACGCCCGCAATGACGGTGTTCGTCCATCGCAGCGACGGCATCATCGACACGGTACCGCCAACCGTGTACTGAGACATTTCCTGTCCGGTCGCGCTATCTCCAGCAAACCGCGTCGTATCGGACGGCGCATGGCCCATGCCCGAATCGGCCACGGATGCCGCAATTTGCCGCACGTCGCGCGCTTCATCGTTACGTGCCGCAACGGAAAGCGTCGGTGCAAGCCCACCAAAGATAAGATTCGTGCTCGCGTTCGCCCGTTGCAACGACAGCCGGGCGGTACCGGTGAACACGGTGCGTGCACGAACCATTCGCAGATCGGCGTCGGCAAGCACGCGCCGTTCAGAGGCGCCGGGCACATACGCGCCCACAGTACCGAGCGTGACGCCTACTCCATAAGTGCGATCACCGGTGCCGCCGCGCAGTGACAGCGCATGCTCTTGCACAAACGCATCGCGCGGCGCGTATGCCGTCGACGACCATCCGGCATTCGTCGACAACAACAGCACCGGAGCGCCAGTGGCCGAGCCGTCGTGACGTGTGAGGATGTTCACCACACCGCTGATCGCGTCGGCGCCATACAGCGCCGCTCCCTGCGGACCTCGAATCACTTCGACGCGCTCGATACGAGACGGATCGAGTTGCGTCACCAGCAAAGGGTTCGCGACTTCGATGCCATCGAGATAAATCTTTGGCGCACTCACACCAAACGAACTCGCACCACGAATACTGCCATACCGCGCCGCGAGTGAACCAGCACTCGTCGCCCACGACCACATGCCGGGCACCGCAAGATCGAGCGCTTCACCGAGCGACGTTGCATGGTGCTTCGCCAGCGTCGCGCCATCAAGGACGTCAAGAGCAAATGGTGATCCGCGCTGCGATGCGCCGTCCGGCGTGCCCGTGACAACGACCCGATCCAGCACGCTCGCGCGGCGTGTGTTCGGTGCGATATCCACGCCCGCAGTACTTCGCGATGGCGCAAGCACAATTTGCGACGTGCCCATAACCACTGGCCGCAGCGTCGTTCCGGCAAGCAGTGTTTCGAGCACCGCACCAATCGGCACATGATCAAGCGCGAGGCAGATCCGTTTGTCGCGCGGCAGCAGTTCCGTGCTATACGATAGTTCAACCTTCGCCTCTGCAGCGACGCGTTCAAGCGCTTCACGTAATGGCGAATCGGTGAGCCGGACAGACACAATGCGGTCGAGCGGCGACCCCCACAGGGATGCGCGATCCGGAATCGACACGCGCGCTGCGCACACCGGATCATCCGCGCGCGCCGACGCCGCGGGCACGATCAACAATGTGATCGCGCCCGCGACGACAAACCGCCGCACCACACTGATTAACCGCATGCGCGTCAGGGCGTTTTGCCGTTTCCCGCGAGTTGGAGAAAGACTGTATCGCCGCGTTGAACAACATCAGCGCCTAAAATGAGCGCGATCCACTTTACGGTCGCGGCTGCAGAATCAATGGGGGTGGTGCCGTTCACAGTGCGCTGTAACAACGCCGCGTCGGTGACGCGTAATTTGATGCCATACCAGCGCTGGAGATCCGCTTGTACCTCGGTCAACGGCGCATCACGATAGCTCAAATGTCCGCGCGTCCACGCAATGTCATCGGCCGTCACAATACCGCGCGCAACTGCAATCGCACCGCCGCGCACCACGCCGCGATCACCCGCGTGCAGTTCAACCGCCGCAGCCGCGCCCACCGTCGAATCGCGGAGCGCCACGATGCCGTGCGTCACAGCAACCGCGATACCGCCATTTGCATCCGTATTTACCGAGAATGCGGTACCGATATCGCGAATTTGTGCGCCCCGCGCGCGCACCATGAACGGACGGCGTGCATCGTGCTTCACGTCAAAGAATGCGGCGCCGTCTAGGGTGACGTCACGCGCAGATGCACCGTAGCCCGCCGCAACGGTTAGTCGTGATCCGGGCGCGAGAATGACACGCGTACCATCCGATAACGTGAGCGAATCACGCGCTCCGACGTGCGTAGCGAACACGGTCGCATCAACCATCGCGCGACGTCCTTCCCAGCGCGTCACACCCACGTACATGGCCACACCAGCCGCCGCTGCAACCACGGCACCGCGCCACGAGCGCAGCCAGCTTGCCTTTGCAGACGAATGTCCCGCGACACCGCCTCGCGACACAGTCAGACGCAACGGCTCAGCGGCTATCCTCCCACGCACCCGTGACAAAGCGTCCGCAACATTGACGCGCACGTGGTCTTGTGTGGTAAATCGGGCCGCACGCTCCTTCAGAAGCGTCACCACCCCGGCATCCAACGGATGATGCATCAGCCACGCCTCGACAATCAACGCCTCTGCAGGATCACTCTCGCCCGCTACGAAGCGGCCGATCGCGTCCCAATCGGCGCTGTCGTTGTTTGTTCGCTGCGGCTGAGATTCGTTCTGCATGCCTTGGGAACACGGAAGCATCGGACCACCCTACCCCCACGCGGCGGGGGCGACACGTATTGTAGTATACCTCCTTATCGACGGGTCCGGTGCCCGACTCTTTTCACGCCTCCGCGCTTGCCAACACCTCACACAGCTTCGTGAACGATCACGACCAACTCGCCCGTCTCCGCGATGGCGATCACGCGGCGTTCGACGAAATCTTCCGTCAATGGTACGAACCGGTTGTTCGGTCGGCCAATCGAGTGCTGCACGATCCCGGAATCGCCGAGGAGCTGTCGCAGGACGTGTTTCTTGAATTCTGGCGGCGACGCGAAACGCTGCCACCCGAGAGCAGCGTTGCTGGTTATCTCATGCAGGCCGTTCGCAATCGTGCACTAAATCATTTGCGCCATTTGCAAGTGCAAAAGAAAAGTGCGGTGTACGTCGAAGCGCTGTCCGAGCCGGCGGAACGAGCCGATGCGGCCCTCGACTCAGGCGAACTCGCCGCCGCACTCACGAAGGCGATTGCTGCGCTCCCACCGCGCACCCGCGAAGTGTTTGTCATGAGCCGCGAACGAAACATGCGCTACAGTGAAATTGCCGCAGCGCTCAGTGTGTCCGTAAAAGCAGTGGAGGCCAACATGAGTCGCGCGCTGCGCATGCTGCGCGAGCGTCTCGCGCAGTGGATGCCAGACTCCGACTAATTCCCCCTATCGCAGCCTCACGCCAACCCGATGCGACACCGGTCGCCCGTCCCGAAATGGTTCCGCCGCGTAGTCCACCGAAATGCGATCAAACACAATGCCCAGTCCACCAGTGACCAGCGACTCGTCGCGCTCACGCGGCAACCGCAGTCCCGCGCGCATCACGAGTGACACGCCTTCAATTGGGACATACCCAAATTCAACACCGCCTGCCGGCCGCACAAACCAATTGTTTTCGAGCGTGAGTTGCATCTGCGCTCCGAGATCCCAATGCTCAAACATCGACAACAGCCCCGTACCATACCCAATACCGACGCGACGCGGCAGCGAACCATTGCTTCCACCAACGCGCAATCCCGCACCGAAATTTTGTGCAGTAATGGCCAGCGTCCCTGGACCAGCGGACAACATCGCACCGACGTCAAACGCCACCGTGCCATCGTGCGCCGCACCAATTCGATCTTCCGCATACTTAATGTTTACGCCAATCCGATACCCTTGAATTGTGCGACCAATGCCCAACGTAAAGGCACTGCTTGACGCGGCTACCGCGCCGCTATCGCTCAATCGCGCAGGTGCAAAGCGCACCGCATTGGCGTACGAGGTATTGGCGGGCGCGCGCCAATCCACAAATTGTACGCCAACGCCGAGCGTGAGCGAGCCACTGGTCGTGACATTGCCGATTGCCCCTGCAGTGCCATTTGATCCATACCGTTGTACAGAGGCAGCCATACCACGCGCCACGGACAACATGCCCGGGTTGTACAAAAACGCATCACCGTCGCTTGACGCGATACCGGCGTTCGCCATTGCCGCCAGTCTCGCGCTCGACGGTAAGCGCAACACCAACGGCCCTTCGCCGAGCCGCTGCGCGTGCGCCCGGGTCGCGGAAAGCATCAGCATCGCGCCCGCGCACATCGATCCGGCGCATTTAGCGAGCTGCATCAACAAGCCCGAAGTTGACAGCATTCATGTGGTCGAGTGGAGGTGCTGAAAGAGCATGAGGATGAGCCGTCACTGCAACAAAAGTCAGCGACGCAGAATCTATGCAGAAGCGCAGGCTTGTCGGGTCGGTGCCGTCTTTAAAAAGAGGCCCCCGCTGCGCCTCGCAGCTCGGCCATCCGGCGCCGGAGTCACATGTGTTCTCCGATCCGAACAGCGCGGTCGCACCGCAGACGCGGTGGTACTTGCCCGCCTCGTGGTGGTCCCACAGCGCGCCGCTCAACGCGCCCTGCGCGCCGTACTCGCGTGTCGCGCGGAATTCCTCCGCCGTTCGACTTGCAGCCCATTGTTCGGTGGTCTTGCGTATCTTTTCGATCATGCGTCAAATGAACGCGATGCGCGCGCACCTCGCCAGCGCCCCCACGCGGCCAGCTCGTACCGCCACAACACCCGAGAATCCCGTTCGCGACACACTGCATGCGCGCAATAAATGGCGTCTCGGCCCAAGTGTCCCGCAATCGCGCAACACCGCACTGCGCCGTATGGGTCAGTGGGGCCTGCAAATCGCGGGGTGGCGTTTTGAAGGTGCGATGCCAAACCTGACGCGGTTTGTCGTGATCGTCGCGCCGCACACGTCGAATTGGGATTTTCTCATCGGCCTTCTCTCCAAATGGGCCTTGGGGCTGAAAGCCGGCTGGCTAGGGAAGGACTCGCTGTTTCGCCCGCCCCTCGGCTGGTTCATGCGCGCGAACGGCGGCATCCCCGTTGACCGACACAATCGACACAATGTTGTGGAACAATCCGTGCACGCGTTTCAATCGCGCGACGCGTTCGTACTCGTGCTCGCACCAGAAGGCACACGGAAAAAGGTAAGTGGATGGCGCAGTGGGTTTTGGCATGTAGCAAAGGCCGCGGGTGTGCCAATCTGCTGTGTGGCGTTTGACTGGGAACACAAAGTTGTTCGCCTCGGGCCAACCACCATGGCCACCGAAAATGACGCCGTTGAAGGCATCGCGCGCTTTCGCGGCTACTTTGCCGGAGTGCGCGGATACAATTCTGCACAACAACCGTGAAATTGCGAACAACGTCTTTCGTACGTGTGGTCGGTGGTCTGCTCTTGTGCGTCGGCTCGTCCGCGGCCACTGCGCAAAGCACGGCGAGTCGCGCAGTACGCGCGTTGTTCGCGCCCGTGATTGACGGTAAAGCGAACGATGCGGTTTGGCAAACGGCCGCGGTCATCACTGACTTTCGACAGTTTGATCCTGGCGAAGATCAGCCCACCGCCTTTCGCACGGAAGCGCGTGTCGCGTTCGATAATCACTATCTGTACGTGCTGGTGCGCGCATTTGATCCGCACCCGGATAGCATCAGCAGCTTGCTTAGTCGTCGCGACGTGAAGACGACCAGTGATCAGATCAAAATCATCATTGATGCCTATCACGACCGACGCACGGGCGTCGAACTAGCAATTAATCCGGCTGGGGTCAAACGAGATTTCTCCGTCTACTCCGACAACGTTGAGGATCCGACGTGGGACGGTGTTTGGGACGCGGCTGCGCGCACTGACAGTGCGGGTTGGGTTGCAGAGTTTCGCGTGCCATTTAGTCAACTTCGCTTTACGGCAAAGGATGCGCACGAATTTGGATTTGGCGTGTGGCGTGATATCGCGCGCCGCAATCAACGGGACGCTTGGCCGACATATCGCACGTCAGCGCGCACGCTGATGTCGCAGATGGGCCTCATCACGGGCATCGAAGGCATCGCGCCGACACGGCGGCTTGAACTCCTCCCGTACTCGGTCGCCAAGAGCGTGCCGAATATCGCGTCCTCTACCGGTGGCAACGTTGTACGACTCACTGGCGGCCTTGACGTAAAAGCAGGATTGGGCCCCAGCGTCACGGTTGATGCAACGGTACACCCGGACTTTGGACAGATCGAGGCAGATCCGGCAGTACTTAATCTCTCGGCTTTCGAAATTCGCTTTGACGAACGTCGTCCGTTTTTTCAGGAGGGTGCAGGCTTATATCGCTGCGGCGGACCGTGTGAAGGACTCTTTTACACACGTCGTATTGGACGGACGCCGCAGTTGCGTGCGTCAAGTGCTGATCCTGCGTTTACGAACATTACCGGCGCCGCGAAGGTCTCCGGACGCTTCGCCAATGGCGTGGCCTTCGGCCTCGTCGATGCGTCCACCGAACGCGTGCGTGGTGTGAGCGGGACTACAATCGAACCGCAAACGAACTATCTCGTTGCGCGCGCCCTCCGCGAAATGCGCGGCGGTCGAACGCAAATTGGTGTGCAGTTCATGGACGTGCGCCGACAGCTCGACACCGTGACGGCGCCCGTCCTCCGACGCTCCGCAACGACGTTGCTCGTACAAGGCTACACAAGATTTGCGACGCGATGGGAATTGAACGGGTTTACCGCCGTGAACGGCGTGCAAGGCACTGCGGCCGCGATTGCGGCGACGCAGCGCAACAGTGTGCATTTTTTTCAACGGCCGGATCATGAGGCGACATACGATTCGACGCGTACGTCGATGCGCGGATTCGCGGGCGCTGTTGGCTTGAAACAAGTGGGTGGGCGCGTGCGCTACGAAAGTTTCTTTCGTTTTGCCAGTACAGGACTGGAGCAAAATGATTTGGGATTTGTTACGCTCATCAACGACGTGCAGTTCAGGCAGTCGCTTGACCTGACACAACTCAAACCAACGAAGCTATTCCGCTCCGCATTTTCGACATCGTCGTTTGAAACGCATTGGACCACTGGTGGGTTGCTCGCAAGCCAGACGTTTTCGCTTCATACGAGCGCGAGCTTGCGGAACAACTGGGGTGGCGCGATCACCTATGCATTGAGCGACGTAGGCGGTACACACTGCGTCAGCTGCGCGCGGGGCGGCCCGGCATTGCGACAGTCGGCGAAAAACAGCATTCGATTCGATCTCGTCGGCGACGCACGACCATCCGTCGTGCCGAAAGTCGCGTTTCGCCTTGGACGCAGCGACGAAGGACGCTCCTGGTATCGCGGCGGGGATCTTGGCGCCGATGCGCGTGTCGCGAGTCGCTTCTCCACCTCGTTGTTTGCGTCGTATGATTTCGTGACCAATGATCAGCAGTGGGTCGGAAACTACGGCGCCATTCTGCAAGACAGCACGCACTACACGTTCGCACGGCTCACGCAGAATATTCTGTCTGTCACGGCACGCGCGAATTGGACGGCCACGCCGACACTGTCGTTACAAGTGTATGCGCAGCCGTTTGTCGCAACGGGTGCGTATGCCGCGTGGCGACAAATCGCCGCCCCGCGAGCGGATCAGTACGCTGATCGCTTTCGGCCGTACGGAGGTACGACACTACCGAGCAGTTTCAATTTGAAGCAATTCAACTCCAATGCCGTGTTGCGCTGGGAGTATCGTCCGGCGAGTACGGTGTTTCTCGTGTGGCAACAGGGACGTGCGCAGAGTGCGCGCAATCCCGGCACGTTTGAGGCATCACGTGACGTCGGTGATTTATTTGCCTCACGTCCGTTTAACACCCTGCTCGTCAAGTTCTCCTATTGGTTCAATCCGTAAGCCCATTTCAGGAATGTGACGGTAGCGTCGTGTTTGTGTACGTTCCCCCTTCCCTCCCGTCGGTCCTCACGGGAGCTTTCATCAGTCCTTACAGGAGAACCGAATGCGCGTGACGACTGTCGGCGTGGTGGGCGCTGGCGCGATGGGGAGCGGGATTGCCGCCCTTGCCGCGTCGGCTGGCTGCCGCGTCGTGTTGCTCGACATCCCGGGCGACACCGATCCTACGTCGCCCAATCGTAGTGCCCCCGCCAAGAACGGATTGCTGAAAGCCAGCAAGTCGAAACCGGCGGCGTTTATGGAAGCCGCCGCTGTTGCCCGCGTTCGCACCGGCAATACCGACGATCATCTTGCACTGCTTGCTGAGTGCGATTGGATTTGCGAAGCCATCATCGAACTGCCGGAGCCGAAGCAACAGCTCTTCGCGCGCATCGAAGCATTGATGAAGCCCACGGCCATCATCTCGTCGAACACGTCGGGCATCCCGATGTCGACGCTTCTCGAAGGTCGGAGTGAAAAGTTTCGTCGTCGTTTTCTCGGCACGCACTTCTTCAATCCGCCACGCTACATGCATTTGCTGGAAATCATCCCAACGTTTGAGACCGATCACGCGGTCATCGGCGCGATGCGCGAATTTGCCGAACGTACGCTTGGCAAAGGCATCGTGATCGCAAAGGACGTACCGGGCTTTATCGCGAATCGACTCGGTGTGTACGGTATGGTCGGTACGATGCGTCGCATGATGGAGCACAACCTCACGATCGACGAAGTGGATGGACTTACCGGTTCGCTGATCGGTCGGGCGCGCAGTGCGACCATGCGCACCGCGGATCTCTCCGGGTTGGACGTGTTGGCTCACGTGACCGCGGGCATTGGCAGCGCGACCGGTGAAGACATGATGCTGCCTGACTGGGTGCTCGAGCTAGTGGCACAAGGGAAACTCGGCGACAAGACGGCTGGCGGCTTTTATACGAAGGCGAAAGACGGCACGCTCACGTACGATTGGAAAACGAAATCCTACGTCACGCAACAACGACTGGAGGGCGGCGATATTGGTCAAGCCATTCGCCTCCCCATCGCGCAACGCTTGCCTGCAGCAATTCAAACGTCGGGTGCGCAAGGTGCATTTTTGCGTGATCATCTCGTTGACGTGGCACACTATACGCTCACACTCGCCGCTACGCTCGCGTACGATATCGTCGCAATTGATCGCGCCATGGAGTGGGGTTACGGGTGGGAGGCGGGGCCGTTTCAAGTCATGGACGCGCTCGGACTAGAGTGGCTTGCGAAAGAATTCACTGCACGCGCGCTCGCAGTGCCGGCGTTGCTCGAACAAGCGCACGGCAGTTTTTATCGCGACGGAGAGTATCTCACATTTGACGGGACGTACGAGCCCGTGCCAAATATTCCGGGTCGACTTGCGCTCGCAAGCTTGGCCAAGAGTGGACGCATTCTTGAAGACAACGGGCTGTCGCGCCTGATCGACTTAGGTGATGGCGTCGCGTGTTTCGAATTCCGTTCAAAGATGAACAGTTTAGGCGAAGGCGTGCTGACTGGTCTTGCGAGTGCACTGCGAAAAGTCGAGACGAGCGGGTTTGCGGGTCTTGTGATTGGCAACGAGGATGCACGCGCATTCAGCGTGGGCGCAGACCTTTCGCAAGTGTCGTTTGCGATGGCGGCCGGTGCGTGGGATGACATTGCCACGTCCTGTAAGGCGTTTCAAGACAGCGTGATGTCCATTCGACGGGCACCGTTCCCTGTTGTTATAGCACCAGCGGGAATGACTCTTGGCGGTGGTGCGGAGTTCACGCTGCACGGTGATGGTGTGCAGGCGTACGCGGAGACGTACATGGGCCTCGTAGAGGCTGGTGTTGGCTTGTTACCGGGCGGCGGCGGTACGAAAGAGCTGCTCATGCGCTTCACCGCCGAGTTGCAAAACTTTGAAGAGGTAGATCTTTTTGCCGCGGTCAAACGCGCGTTCAAGCTCATCGCGTTTGCGAGCACCAGCACGAGTGCGCACGAGGCACGTGCGCTTGGATATTTGCGCAGTACTGATCGCATCAGCATGAATCGCGATCATCAACTGGCCGACGCGAAAGCGCGGGTACTCGATCTTGCACCAGGCTACTTGCCGCCAATCGAACGGACGGTTCGTGCGTTGGGTCGCGACGGGCTCGGCAATCTTGAGTACGCGTTGTGGGCGGCGAAGGAGGCAGGACAAGCATCGGCACATGATGTGCGGGTTGGTCGAGCCATTGGCTACGTGCTGTGCGGCGGTGATGGCACACCGCGCGATGTAACGGAACAGGACCTGTTAGACCTCGAACGCGAACAGTTCTTAAGTCTCCTCGGTACGAAAGAGACGCAGGAACGCATCGCGTACACTTTGAAAACCGGCAAGCCGCTGCGCAATTGAGCCTCGCTCATTGCGCTGCATGGAGCATTCGCAGATGACAGAAGTCGTGATCGTCAGCGCTGTGCGCAGCGCTGTCGCCCGTGGCAAGGCAGACGGTTCGCTCGCCGGCACGCATCCGGTGGAAATCTCATCCACCATCATGAAGGCGGCCATTAATCGCGTGGGCATCGACCCGGCGATCATCGAAGATGTGCAATGGGGCTGCGCGATGCCCGAAGCGTCGCAAGGTCTGAATCACGCGCGCCTCGCGTGGCTGCGCGGCGGCTTGCCCGTCGAAACATCCGCCGCCACCATCAATCGTTTTTGTTCGTCCGGACTTCAATCGGTTGCCTACGCGGCGCAGGCCATCATCGCAGGGATGGGTGACACCGTGCTCGCGGGAGGTACAGAATTGATGAGCCAAGTGCCGATGTCGGGCTACAATGCGCGACTTTCACCAGACATGACGGAGAGCTACATCGGCATGGGCTTCACCGCCGAACGTGTGGCGAAGCAATGGAATATCTCGCGCGCCGCGCAAGATCAATTTGCGTACGAGAGTCAGCAAAAAGCCGTGCAAGCAATCGCGGCCGGCGTATTTCGTCCAGAGATTATTCCGATCGCCACACAGCGGTTTGCCTGGAAGGGCGCGCAGAAGATCGTGACTGACGTGATGTTCGACACCGACGAATGTCCTCGTGCCGATACCACCGTCGAAGGTCTCGCCAAACTGCGACCGGCGTTCATGGCTTCAGGTTCTGTCACCGCAGGTAACGCGAGTCCGTATTCGGACGGCTCTGCGGCCGTTTTGGTCATGAGCGCTGCACGAGCAAAAGCGCTCGGACTTACACCACTCGCTCGCTTTGTAAGTTTTGCGACCGCAGGCGTGTCGCCCGACATCATGGGCATTGGTCCAATCAAGGCCGTACCAAAGGCGCTCAAGCGTGCTGGCCTTTCGCTCAACGACATCAAACTTATTGAACTGAACGAAGCGTTCGCTGCGCAAGCGCTCGCCGTTATACAAGAACTCGGTATTGATCCATCCATCACAAATGTAAACGGCGGCGCCACCGCGCTTGGACACCCGCTCGGCGCGACGGGTGCAAAACTCACTACGCAGTTGGTGCATGAGTTGCAGCGTCGCGGTGGTGGTTACGGGCTCGTCACGATGTGCATTGGCGGAGGCATGGGAGCCGCTGGCATTTTTGAAGTGTATGAAGGCTGACACGTCGTCCTCCACGGAGAATACCATGACCACGCTACGCGCCGTCCGCACAAATGTCGTCGCCCTGCTAATTGCCGCTAGTTCGTTCCTTCCCGCGCTCGGACAGGCGCAAGGAGCGATGCTGATCGGTTTTGTAAAAGACGATTTGGGTCGGCCGTTGGAGGGTGCAGAAGTACGCGTGCGTGGTCGTGACCATGCGGTGTTCTCCGATGCAGATGGTCGATTTCGCATAGCAAACGTACCGATCGGCCTGCTCGATATTGGTGCACGGCGCATTGGATTTTTGCCGCTCGCGGACCTCGTTCGCTTTTCGCCAACCGATACCGTGCAGTTTACCCTCGATCGCATCGGTCAGCGCTTGGACACGGTGCGTGTGCAACGGCGTGTGGACGCTTCGTGGGAGCGCGACTTACGACGTTTTGCATCCGCCGTTGACGCCTCACGTTTTGGGACCGTGACTACTGAACGTGACATCGACGAACGACACGCGCAATTCACAACGGATTTATTGCAAAACACGTCTGGCTTTGTGATCATCGGCAGCGGATCGGGCGCGTCCGTACTGAGCACCCGCGGCCGTTGCGCGCCTACGCTTTTTCTTGATGGTCTAGCCCTGCCCGGTTATCCGCTGAACAACGTATCACCGCGATCGATCAAACTGATGGTGGTGTATCGCGACGGAGTGACGATGGCGCCAGAACTCTTGTCGGTGCGTGCCAATCCGGCGTGTGGCGCAATTTCCATCACGACGATGTAGTCGCGTTGCTGACCGGCTAGATCGATCCACGCTCGATCACCTTGGCAGCTGCGCTGCCAAGGGCTTGCACCACAGTGCCTAGTGCGCCAAACCGAGGATCGCGCGTCAGACCCTGTTCAAAGCGCGCAAAAATCTGTTGCGCAATCACGGCAACTTTGAAAAGTCCAAGCGCATAGTAAAATGGTGCGTCGCTGACGTCTCGGCCACTGGCCGCAGCATACGCGTGTACGAGTTCGGCACGCGTCGCCACGCCGGGCAGCGCCGTGACACCGAGTCCAAGCGAACGAAAGATTGGATCGTCACCGGCCTCAACCCAGTACGCGAGGCTGGTGCCGAGGTCCGTCATCGGATCGCCAATGGTCGCCATCTCCCAGTCGAGAATCGCGAGAACGCGTGTGAAATCATTTCGATCGAGCACGAGGTTATCAAATTTGAAATCATTGTGCACCAAACATGCTGCATGCTGTGGTGGACAATGCGCATCAAGCCAGTGTGCCACCATCGTGATATGCGGAACTTCTTGCGTGCGCGCTGCGTGCCAACGTCGCGTCCATCCCGCCACTTGCCGGCGCGTGTAGCCATCGGGCTTGCCGAGCGACGAGAGCGGTGCATGTGAAATATCGACGGCATGAAGTTGTGCCAGCGTGGACACAAACGTTTGTGAGAGGGCGGCGAGAATAACCGGCATCTCCTCCACATTCGCCGCAAGGTCGACCGGAGGCTTCCCGCGCAGAATTAGCCCGCTGACATGCTCCATCAGGTAGAAAGGCGCTCCAATCACCGCAGGGTCGTCGCAGCGCGCAATGGGTCGTGGTACTGGAACATTGAGCGGAAATAGCGCGACAAGGACATCGTGCTCGCGTCCGACATCGTGCGCAATCCCTGGCTGCACTCCGTGCGGAGGGCGCCGCAATACATAGGACCGAACCCCGTCTTCGTGCTCAACGCGCACGAGGTATGTCAGATTCGAAAAGCCGCTTGGGAATTGTGTGACTTTGAGGGCACCTCCAGCCGGCACCAAATCGGGCCGCACGAGCGCCAGCCACCGACGGAGTGCGACGGTATCGATTTCCTCACCAACGCGCACAGCAATCGTGTCGTTCACGCTGACGGCGCCTGCGCTGACGGCGCCTGCGCGGCCAGCACCTGCGCGTTGAAATACGGTTTAAGTGCACGCCGCGCGATGACCGTCTTGTGCACTTCGTCCGCACCGTCATAGATGCGTGCTGCGCGTTCGTGTCGATACCACCATGCGAGCGGGGTGTCGTCGGTCATCCCGAGCGCGCCGTGCGCCTGAATCGCACGATCTAATACGCGCTGCAATGTATTCGCCACAAAAACTTTGATGTACGCAATCTGTTCGCGTGCCGATGCTTGTCCTTCGCTCGCGATGCGCGCGGCTGCATCAAGCACCATCAAACGCGATGCATGAATTTCGATACGCGACTCTGCGATCCAGAACTGCACCGCTTGTTTGTTGGCTAACGGATCACCCGGTGCAAGCTCACGCGCTACGGCGCGTCGACACATCAAGTCGAAGGCTCGCTCGCAGATACCGATCCAACGCATGCAATGATGGATGCGTCCCGGTCCAAGTCGCGCTTGCGCCAGCGCAAAACCGTGTCCTTGCGGTCCGAGCAGATTGGCGAACGGCACGCGTACGTGATCGAAACGCACTTCAGCATGGCTCGCCCACCCACCGCCCGTTTCACCCATCACGGAGATATTGCGCACCAGCGAATATCCCGGTGTGGGAAGTGGAACCAGGATTTGACTTGCTCGCGCATGTGGCGCCTCTGCGTCAGGATCAGTTACGGCCATCACAATGACAAACGCCGCGCCGTCAGCGCTTGACGTAAACCATTTGTGTCCGGAAATCACCCACTCGTCGCCATCGCGCACTGCGCGCGTAGACATCCAGACCGGATTGGAACCGGCATGGTCAGGTTCCGTCATCGCGAAGCAGCTGCGAACGTCACCTCGCGTAAGTGGGTCGAGAAATCGCGACTTTTGCTCGCCGGTGCCAAATTGGAGAAGGAGTTCCATATTGCCAACGTCAGGTGCTTGGCAATTACAGACGTACGGACCAAACGGCGTCCAACCAAGCACTTCGGAGAGACGTGCGTACGCGTCGAGCGGTAGGTCAAGTCCGC
>JANYFO010000250.1 GCA_025362635.1 Gemmatimonadaceae bacterium
GGAATGTATGTGAACGCGTGGACGCTGGATTACGGGGACCGCGGACGAGAAGCCGTACGACTTTTTCTTCGTCGCGGTGTCGAAGCGGGCATTATCACGACACCCGTCAAAGTCGAATTCGCAGACTAACGCTTGACTCCAGCGCCAACTCTTTGTACTAGGGTGTGGTTGGATTGACCACATGTCGCTGCAACTGGCGACGTGGGGTTGTGCAGAAGCTAGACCGTGGCGTATTCACGCCGGTGCGACGACGCAGCGATCACCGCTCGCGAGTGCGCCGTGCGTGTCCGATTTTTCGACTATCAGCTGGAGGAGGCGGTCATGCCGCGTGGTGACGAGATGTCTGAAGAGCTCCGTTTTATCGATGGCAACGACCCTCAGGAGACGGGGAGCTTCCGAAGCTCGTCCTACGACGAGGACGAAGACGACGATGGCTACGGCCTGCCGGCTGAAGACGGCGATAGCCTTTGGGACAGTGCCGAAGATTCGGATGACGATGACGACGAAGAAGACGAGGACGCCTTCGAAGAAGAACCGTCAGATGACGAAGAGGATGAAGACGATGTCTTCGGCGGCTCAATGGTTCGTCGCGGACCCGGTCGTCCTCCAAAAAATCCGGGCGCGCCGCGTCCAGCCCCAAAGCCGTCCAAAGCGGCGCCTGCGCCAAAGGCTGAGGCGGACGATGAAGAGGACGAGGACGAAGACGATGCTCCACCCGCATCGCCTGCACCGAAGCCGGTAGCGGCACCGAAGCCTGTCGCCGCACCGAAGCCTGTGGCGGCATCGAAGCCCGTCGCCGCACCGAAGTCCGCGCCCGCGCCAAAACAGGTTCCGAAGTCAGCGCCCGTCGTAAAAGCGCCGGTACCCGCCGTAAAGGCGCCGGTACCCACCGTAAAAACGCCGGCGCCAGCGAAGAAAGCCGCACCAAGCAAAGCTTCAGCACCGGCGAAGAAAGCGGCGCCTGTAAAGAAATCCACCCCCGTAAAAAAAGCGGTTGCAAAAGCCGCCCCCGTGAAAAAGGCCGCCGTGAAAAAACCGGTCGCCAAGGCGCCAGTGAAACCAGCGGCGAAAAAGCCTGTGAAGAAGGCGGCCAAGAAGGGGGCAGCCGCGCGTCGTCGATAATCGAATGCTGGCTCGAGTCGTAAAACAGGGGCGCAGGTGACCGCGCCCCTGTTTTGGCGACACGTAATCGATGCATTGCCACTGACCATCTGGACGGTGGATTTAGACGGGAAAATTACCGGCGCCAATCGAGCGTGGTCGCGCTTCGCCACAGACAATGGTGCCCCCATTCTCGCGGTCGAAGAAGCCATGCTGGGTTGCTCCGTGTTCGACAGCGTCGTTGAGGACGCGTCGCGCGAACAGATCGAGCGCGCAATGAACCTTTTGCGTAATGGGCGCGTCCCGGTCGTGCACTGGGAATTTCCATGCAGTTCGCCCACGGAAGAGCGCGTCTTCCTGATGAACGTCACCGCGCTCTTTGACGACGGAGTTGCAACGGGCTTTGTCTTCGCCACCGTCGACATCACATCCAGTCATCGCTCGCGCGAAGCGCTTTTAAACACGGGCATCGCGCTCGCCGAAGCCATTGCCCTGGATCGAGTTTTCGAAACGGTTGCGTTGCAATCGCGCCGAGCCGTGCCCTCCACCGGTTTTGTCATTGCGCTTGCCGATGACAATACCGCGCAGTTCCGCATTACCTACCGCGAAGGGTACGACGACGAGCAGGTCAACGATGACCTGGAAGTGCGCCTCCGCCGCACGTGGCTCGATGCACTCGCCAAAGGCCACGTGGTGCGCGAACACTCCTCAGCGGGACTTGAAATCACCGCTCCACTCATGAGTGCTGAAGGGGTGCTCGGCGCAATCACATTGCGCGTCGAACACATCGAATCAGAGCAAGCACTCGAAGAAGCTGAACGCGTGCTCGCTGTCATTGCCGCACAAACTGCCGTCGCGATCGAACGCGCATGGCTGGTGCAACGCGTCGAACAGAAGCGCCGACTCGAAGCCATCGGCGAAGTTGCAGCGGGCGTCGCGCACGAACTACGAAATCCGCTGTTTGGCATTTCGTCTGCCGCACAATTGCTCCAGTTCCGATCGGGTGATGATCCAGTCGTCGAAAAAAATGTCGGACGCATTCTCCGCGAAGTCGAGCGTCTCAATCGCATGGTGACCTCACTCCTCGATTTCGGTCGACCGAACGCGGCACATCTCCAGTTGGGAGACCCGGATTTGGTGTGGGATGAGATTCTCGACAGCGAGCGTGACCGCCTGCGCGGCAAGCGTCTCACATTGCATCGCACTCGACTCGACCCACCGTTGCAGTGTCAGATTGACGCCGAACAGTTCGGCCAAGTGTGCCGAAACCTGTTGGTCAATGCGTGCGATGCGGCCATCGACGACGGCGTGCTCACCTTGGCGTCACACCTCTCCACCATCGGCGGATGGCGCGGGCGGCTCACCAACGGCGGACCGGCTATCCCCATCGACATCCTGCCGCATGTCTTTGAATTTTTTTACTCTACTAAAAGCAGTGGCAGCGGCATTGGTTTAGCGCTCTGTCAACGCATTATGGACGAACACGCGGGCTCCATTCATATCGACAGCTCGTACGAGCAGGGAACGACCGTCACCATCACCCTACCGCCCGTCGTCGCCCCATGAGGCGACCAACGTGACCCTGTCGGTGTTGATCATCGACGACGACGACGTAATCCGCGAGACGCTGGTCGAATATTTCGAAGCCCTTGGCTACACGGCACGCGGCGCCGCGACGGCCGCCGAAGGACGGCGCCTTGCTGCCGAACATGCGGTGGATGTGGTCCTGCTCGATCTGCGGTTGCCAGATGCGGATGGTGTGGAGACGCTCGATGCGTTGCGCGAGAATGATCCCGACGTTGGCATCCTGATCCTCAGTGGTTACGCCGATGTACGCGTGGCGGTCGCCGCCATGCACCACGGCGCGGTTGATGTACTCGAGAAGCCAGTCGATCTTGATCTGCTGGCAGCGGCGGTGGTGCGCGGTGCCGAGCGGGGACGGTTGCGGCGAGAGGTCGCAGTACTGCGCGAGCGCGAACGGGAATCCGCAGCGGTCAATGCGTCCGCCTTCGCGCCCACGTTTGATCAGCTCATTACCCTCGCCGCCAAGAACGCGGACGTACCGGTGCTGTTGCAAGGCGAAACTGGCACCGGCAAAGGTTTTGTCGCACGGCAAATACATGATCGCTCCAGTCGACAAAGCGCCCCGTTCGTTGAAATCAATTGCGCTTCCCTCTCTGCGATATTCTTTGAAAGTGAATTGTTCGGTCACGAACGAGGAGCGTTCACAGACGCACGACAGGTGAAACGCGGCCTGTTGGAGGTTGCCGGAGACGGCACATTATTTCTCGACGAAATTGCCGACTTAGCGCTCGACGTACAGCCGAAATTGCTGAAGGTCATTGAAGAACACACGTTTCGCCGCATGGGAGGCACCACAGCACTGTATTCCCGCGCCCGCATCATCGTCGCCACGCATCAGCACCTCGCAACAGCCGTTGCCGAAGGGCGTTTCCGAGCGGACCTGTTTTACCGACTGCAGGTGCTCACCATCACGCTTCCCCCACTCCGCGAACAACGCGCGCAAATTCTCCCATTGGCCGATGCCGCATTACCACGAGGCGCAGCCCTGAGCGAGCGCGCTCGCGACGCACTCGGGAATTACGCGTGGCCAGGAAATATTCGCGAACTCAAGAACACCATTTGGCGCGCGGCCATTCTCGCCGATGGTCAGCCGATTGCGCCCGCACACCTCGGCCTTCCTACTCCGAAGGTCGACACGACCGACGCGTTCCGTGCGCCGCCGCGATCTCTCGCCGACGCTGAGCACACGGCCATTTGCGATGCGCTCGCGGCTTCAGCAAACAATCGCACGAAAGCAGCGCAGCTTTTAGGAATCGCACGGTCAACGCTCATCGAAAAATTAAAACGGCACGACATCGTTGACACGAACGAATGACTGATTTTAGGACGTCAGCAAGTTGAACTGACCGATATTCGGTCGCTTAAAACAAAGTAATGTGCTCCAATATACTCGTAACTTATTGTTTTACATAGCGTTACGAACTTGCGTAAAGCACCAATAAATTGGCCCGAATTTCGCTCTGCATAGCAGTATGACAACCATTGCTCCCACCAAGCACGTGCTCATCGTTGAAGACGAACAGTCCATCCGCGGCATCCTCATCGAACTGTTCGAAATCGAAGGCAACACTGTGTCGTCTGCCGCGCTTTTGCCCGAAGCGCTAAAACAATTGCGGTCGCAACGTTTTGACCTGATCGTCACCGACTTACGCTTAGGCGGCAAGCGTGATGGCGGACTCCAAGTCATGGCGATGGCCGGCATGCTTTCGCCCGATGCCATCACACTCGTCCTCACGGCGTACCCAGACGATTCCAATCGGCAAGCGGCGTTACGCCTCGGCGCAGTCCATTTTCTTGAGAAGCCCGTCGATCTCGCGACCATCGCGCTGCACGCTGCGGGTGCAGACGTTCGCACCGCATTTGGCGCCGTAATGCTGCCAAGTTAGCGCGCACCACAAAAATTTCCACAATCGTAGTCGACGCGGCGTTCGAGTTGCTCGTATATTCCGCCTTCCATGGCCGAGTCTCCTGTTCCGCTGCTGCGCGCACATGCGCGTCATGCTCCGTTTAACGC
>JANYFO010000291.1 GCA_025362635.1 Gemmatimonadaceae bacterium
CGATCGCAACATGCCGCTTGCGTTTCAACCGTCAGCAAACATCGCTCGCATGAAAGAGTCCGCAACGATCGCTGTTTCGGCAAAAGCGAGGGCGCTTAAAGCCGCGGGGAAAGCCATCATCGATCTCGGTGCGGGCGAACCGGATTTTGACACCCCGCTCTTCATTCGCAACGCGGCCAACGAAGCGTTGGCAAATGGTGCGACGCGATACACCGCCACTGAGGGCATTCCGGCGCTCCGCGAAGCTATTGCCGCCGACGCCAATAGACTGGTGCGTGACGGACCACCTGTGACAGCGGCAGAGGTGGTGGTATCAAATGGATCGAAACAAGCATTGTTTAACGCATGCGTCTGTTGTTTTGGACCGGGCGACGAAGTGTTGGTGCCGACACCCGCGTGGACGAGCTACTACGAAATGTTGCAACTCGCACGAGCGACCGCTGTGCCAGTGTTTGGCGAAATAGCGCGCTCACTCAAGGTGACGGCCGAGCAATTGGCGGCTGCCGCAACGTCACGTACTCGTGGCCTGATGCTCTGCTCACCGAGCAATCCAACAGGCGCGGTGTATACAGCCGCCGAGCTGACGTCGATTCTCACGCTCGCGGCTGAACGCCGATGGTGGGTGATTGCCGACGAGATTTATTTACGCATTGCGTACGACGCGCCAGCGGAATCGGCGCTGTCACTGGCGCCAACTCGCGACAATTTAATTGTGATTAATGGTGTCGCGAAGGCCTACGCGATGACGGGGTGGCGTATTGGATGGTCGATCGCTCCGGTTGCGATGTCGAAGGCAATGACCGCATTTCAATCACACACCACATCAAACGCGGCAGCTGTGTCGCAACATGCGACACTCGCGGCATTGACACAGCGTAACGAGGCGGACGCGGCGATCAATCACATGGTGGGTGAGTTCCACCGTCGTCGTGATGCGGTAATTGAAACACTCCGCGCCTTCCCGTCGGTTACCTACATTTATCCGGCCGGCGCGTTTTACTTGTACGTGAACGTTGACGGATTTGAAGGCGCCGCCGATGCAGGCGGTGCGTTTGCCCATCGCGTCTTAGAGCAACACGAAGTGGCGGTGGTGCCGGGAAGCGCGTTCCTTACGCCTGGATGGATTCGCGCCAGTTATGCCAGAGAACAGTCCATCGTGGTTGAAGGCGTGACTCGGATTGCACGGTGTCTCACGGAGGCTCGATGATCACAACGATTGTGTTGGTGCAGGCAGACCCCAAACACATCCCCGCGTGCGGCGCAGCGCTGGCTGGCATAACGGGGGTGAGCGAAGTGTATTCGGTGTCAGGCGCGTGGGATCTTGTGGCTATTTTGCGTGTCCCGGATCTCGAGCGCATCGCGACCGTGGTCACGGAAGAGTTTGCGAAGGTTCCCGGCATTGTCCGCACGCAAACACTTACTGCATTTCGCGCGTACAGTCGCAACGACCTCGAACAAGCATGGGACATCGGCGTCGAGTAATGCACGCGCGCATGTTCAGCCCTGGCATCGCGTGCGATCATAGCGGATCGACTCAGTCCAAACATCGTTCTTGTAATGCAGGCCGAGCGTGTAAAACGGCGCAAGTTTCGGAGCGCTGACACCGCGCAAACCAAACAATATTTCCGCTTTGCCGTCGTTGTCCGTATCGATAAAATCGAGCCACTGATAACGCGGCGGTGCCTTCAGATTTCCAAGCGTGGTGTATTGGAAGGTCACCTTGTAGCCGAAACGCGCATTGTTCAGTACGAGTACGACCTGCCGCGGTCGTTGACCTTGTGACAAAACGGAATCCGCCACGACCTCGGGATCGTCGAGCATAAGCACAATCGTTGGTTTGTCGCCTGTGCCTGTCCCAACAAGGTGGATTTCTCTCGTGTAGCGCGACATCAGCGAAAGTGGAACGCCAGTGGATGGCACGATGAGATTGGTCGCGCGATCTAACGCTTCTTGCAATTCACTCGACGACAGCGCGGGCGTGGGTTGCAGAGCCGGATGTGAACCAGCGATGAGCAAACGCGCACCGGCGGGCACACTGGCCAAACCACCGGGCACCATCACCTGGCATCCAGGCAACGAGTCGAGTGCCGGTTTGCCTGTTTCCCAATGACCGCGGATTAGTGCGGCCGCGCCCACGACGCGCCCATCGTGGATGGCATTAAGCGTGCTGCCTTCATGTAAATACGTGAGATCGAGATAATGCCAACCTCGATTTCCCATGCGCAGTGCCTGAAAACCCTGCGCCCCAATCGTGGCAATCGGTA
>JANYFO010000089.1 GCA_025362635.1 Gemmatimonadaceae bacterium
GGATCGTGCGCGCGGCAGAGGCAGCCTATCGGTCAACGTTACCGTCGGGTGTACGACCATCAATGGTGTTGCAAGTCCGCGTGCCGGTGAACGACGTCGACGTCAACGTGCATCCCGCGAAATCGGAAGTTCGGCTACGCGATCGGTGGCCGGTCGAACGCGCCGTTGAAGCAGCCGTCCGACGAAGTCTCGGCATTTTTGACGCAAGCGCGGGGATCGGCTGGCGCACGTGGTCGCCGAACGCATCGGCAGCGGAGCCGTTCGCGCGCGCATCATTTGACGTACCGTCGCTTCGCGCAGAGCCAACCCGCGACGGGCTGTTTGAAACGGCGTCGATGCCCGCTGTGCACGCGGCAGAACCCATCGTGGTGCCGCCGCTATTGCAGTTGCGCCGGATGTATCTCATGTTCGAGCATGACGAAGGCGTTGTGCTTATCGATCAACACTCCGCACATGAGCGTGTGCTTTACGAGCAATTTTTAGGTGTGCTGGAGCGCGGCGAAGCGCCGGCACAACGATTGCTCTTCCCGATGACGTTGCACCTTGGCCCCGTTGAGGCGGAGGCCTTTGAATCGCACCGTGCAGCGTTTGATGCGTTGGGTTTTGAAATTGAAGGGTTTGGCGGACACTCGTTGCTTGTGCACGCAGTGCCAATGCCGCATCCGCGTTTTGACGCTGAGCGTTGTCTTCGTGAGACCTTAGCGGCGCTCACCGGTGATCGCGCCGCGAGTGACGCGAAGCGGCACGAACGCCTCGCGGCGACTTTTGCGTGTAAAGCCGCGATCAAGGCAGGCGACGTCTTGTCTGCTGGTGAGATGCGAGCATTGTACATCGCACTCGCGGAAACACGACTACCCGCGCACGACGTGCACGGGCGCGCAACGATTGTTCGATTGGCATGGGAAGAGCTTGATCGGCGATTTGGCCGCACGTGATTGTGCCGTGACGTTGCGCGTGATTGTCGGACCCACGGGTGCCGGCAAGTCCTCGTTGGCGATGCAACTCGCCGAAGCACGAGCGCTCTCCATCGTGAGTGCCGATTCGCGTCAGGTGTACGCGGGCTTCGACATCGGAACCGCGAAGCCAACCGTCGGTGAGCAAGCGCGGGTTCGACACTATGGTATTGACGTGCTTCCACCAACGGCCCGGTATTCCGCGCACGCGTGGGCAACAGATGCCAACACATGGATACGTGAGGCGGCGACGCAGAGCCGACCGCCGATCATTGTTGGCGGCACGGGCTTTTATGTGCGCGCGTTACTCGCACCGCTCGACGAACTGCCGTCGTTCGATTCACCACGTCGCGAGGCGCTGCAACGATGGTTGACGACATTGAGCGCCGCGGACATCGAGCGTTGGTGTCAACGTCTTGATCCGTCGCGCGCGCACCTGGGGCGAACGCAACATGTGCGAGCCATCGAAACCGCCTTATTACTCGGGGTTCGACTGAGCGATCAGCATGGCGCAGCATCCGTGCGCGCAAAGGCAAGCCTTCGCGCCGTGCGCTACCTTGTGGTGGATCCTGGACTTGTACTCGCCGAACGTATTCTTGGGCGTGTGCACGCGATGCTTGCCGCCGGATGGATCGAAGAAGTGGCGCAACTTACTGGATCTGTTGCGCCCGATGCGCCCGCGTGGCAGGCAAGTGGGTACAGTGCGATGCGCGACCATCTTTCGGGCGCGTTAAGTCGTGTTGCCGTGATCGAACGTATTGCCATTGAAACTCGGCAATATGCGAAGCGTCAGCGAACGTGGTTCCGACATCAACTGCACGAAGGTCCCGTGACTTTGCTTAATCCGGATGCACCGAACGCATTTGCCAACGCGCTCGCATGGTACGACGACGAACGTGGAGAGGAACGATGAAAATCGGCATTACCTGCTATCCCACGTACGGTGGCTCTGGCGCGGTCGCGACCGAACTGGGCATTGCGCTCGCGGCTCGCGGACACGAAGTGCATTTCATTACGTATCAGCAACCGTTCCGTCTGCCAAGTTTTCTGCCGCGGGTGTGGTTTCATGAGGTCGATGTCGGACGATATCCGTTGTTCGAGTACCCGCCGTATGATCTTGCGCTCGCGGTGCGCATGCACGAAGTCGTGCGCGATCATCAACTGGATATTCTGCATTGCCACTATGCGATACCGCACGCTACAAGTGCGTGGATCGCGCGCGAAATGCTGCGTGAGGGCGCGGGCGATGTGAAGGTCGTCACCACGTTGCACGGTACCGATATCACGATCGTCGGACAGGAGCGCTCTTTTTACACGATTACACGCTTCTCCATTGAGCGCTCGGACGCCGTCACCGCTGTCTCCGACTACCTCCGCGATGAAACGTATCGCGCGTTTGGCTGCGTCGGATGCAACGTCGAAGTCATACACAATTTCATCGATCCGACCACGTTCGATCGCGCATTGCACCGCTTCCCGATTCCTGCAGACGTCATTGCCGGACGTAAAGTGTTGATGCACATCTCAAACTTTCGCCCGGTCAAGCGCGTGCGCGACGTGGTGCGCGCGTACGCTAAAATGAACGAGCGCGTTCCCGCTGTGCTGGTGATGGTGGGCGATGGACCCGATCGTGTCGAAGCAGAAGCGGAAGCGCGTGACTTAGGCGTCAGTGATGGTGTGCTGTTTCTCGGAAAGATTGATGCCATTGCGGATCTGCTCGCTGGTGCGGATTTGTTTTTGCTCACGAGCGACAAAGAATCATTCGGATTGAGCGCACTTGAGGCCTTAGCGTCTGGCGTCCCGGTACTGGGTTATCGTGCGGGAGGATTGCCGGAAGTTGTTATTGACGGCGTCACCGGCTCGCTGCACACGGTGGGCGATGTTGACGGCATGGCCGCCGCCGGCATTGCGTTGCTCACGGACCCCGTGCGGTGGCAGGTGATGAGTGACGCTGCCGCGAGTGACGCTCGTCGCCGTTTTTCGCAAGACAGCATTGTTTCACAATATGAAGCACTCTACGAACGCACACTCGCCGCCATCCCTGCCAAGTGACTCTTTTTCAAGCGATCGTTCTCGGTGTCGTCCAAGGTCTCACCGAACTGCTCCCCGTCTCCAGTTCAGCGCACCTTACCCTCGCACCCTACTTTCTTGGTTGGCCTGATCCGGGGCTTGCCTTTGACGTCGCGCTGCATCTCGGCACGCTCCTGGCCTTGGTGTGGTATTTTCGTCAAGAATGGATCGCGATGACGGCCAGCGCATGGAATATCGTGCGCACACGTCGCATCGAAACGGTGCATGACAAACGCTTGCTGTATCTCATCGTCGCGACCATTCCTGGCGGTATTGGCGGGTTGCTGTTAAACGACTACGCGGAGTCCACATTTCGTTCACCCGCGCTCATCGCGTCAGCACTCTTGGTGATGGGTGTACTGTTGTGGGCGGTCGACAAATGGAGTGCGCGTGTACGTGCGATTGAAGAAGTCACGATACGCGATGCTCTGGTGGTGGGCTGCGCGCAGGTCCTCGCGCTCATCCCGGGCGTATCGCGATCGGGCTCCACGATCACTGCCGGTCGCGCACTTCAGCTCGACCGGCCAAGTGCGGCGCGATTCAGTTTTCTTATGAGCATGCCGATTACGCTGGCTGCAGTGGTGCTGAAAGTACCGCAAGCAATTCATGCGGAAGGTTTCTCAGTGCCGCTCGTCGCTGGTGTACTTTCGGCGGCAATTAGCAGTCTTTTCGCAATTACGATTCTACTGCGCTATGTCAGCAAGCACAGCTTCGGCGTATTTGCGCTGTATCGCGTTTGTCTCGCGTTGGCCGTGTTCGCGACGATCGCCTATCGTCGCTGATGCAGGATCAGCAGCGTGATGATTGGCCCACCGCAGATGCGCTCGGACTGACGCAGTTCCTTCATCACATCGTCGTTGATTCAACTATGGATGAAGTGCATCGGCTCGCCGCCCTGGGTGCGCCGGCGGGACTTTTAGTGATCGCAGATCGGCAATCGAATGGTCGCGGCCGCGCGGGACGCTCGTGGACGTCGCAACCTGAGGCAGGTGTGTGGATGACGCTCTTAGAACGTCCGTCTGACGCTACGGCATCCGGAGTACTGGCGTTGCGATTGGGAATGGGAATCGCGAAGGCGCTAGCGCCATTTGTCGAGGGTGAAGTATTTCTGAAATGGCCCAACGACGTCTATGTCGACAACGGAAAACTTGCCGGCATCTTAGTCGAGGCCCGCTGGCGTGACGCGGCGCTCGAATGGGTAGCGATTGGTGTCGGATTGAATATGCGAGTGCCGACGGAATATGTCGGTGCCCGTGCCGTACGTGCGAACGTGACGCGGAGCATGCTTTTGCGCGCGCTCGTACCCGCCATGCGCGATGCGTCGCGGCACGCCGGTGTGCTCACAGACGGCGAGATGGAAGAGTGGCGCACGCGTGATCTCGCGTGGGGTCGCCGCGTCATATTGCCGACCGTCGGGATCGCGCGCGGTATCGCGGCTGACGGCGCACTGCTCGTGCAAGAAAGCGCGAGCAACGTGCTGACGACGGTTCGCGCAGGCTCATTGGTTTTCGCGGCGCAATAGCTCCAGACCGGCCATTCGGATTGTCTGCCACGCTGACATCGCGGCCGGCCAACATGGCGTAATCGCGTGTCGAATCGGCATCATTATGATTACGTAAGCGCTTTATTGGTAACGATTTACGCTGTGCTCGTAGATGTCCTCGCCGCTTGACGCTGCGTCACCGAACACTTACGTTTCTGTTGTTAGCACTCGGGGTCTGTGAGTGCTAACATCGAGTTGGTTAGATCCTCGATATTCTGACACATAAGCAGGAGACCGTACCCATGGCCACCCAGAGTGCCGCGAAAGTAGCGCCGCTCGCCGATCGCGTCGTCGTCAAGCCGCTCGAAGAAACTGAGCAGATGCGCGGTGGGCTGTACATCCCGGATACCGCGAAGGAGAAGCCGCAGCAGGGCTCCGTCGTCGCCGTTGGTCCAGGCCGTTTCGAAAAAGAGACGCGCGTTCCGATGGATGTAAAAGTCGGTGACAAAATTCTCTACGGAAAGTACAGCGGCACTGAAGTGACGATCGAAGGAGAGCAGTTGCTCATTCTTCGTGAGTCGGATGTCCTCGCTGTGCTTAACTAAGTCGGACCTTAACCGTAAATAGCGACCATGGCTGCCAAAGAACTCCATTTCAACGTTGAAGCGCGCGCGGCACTCAAGCGCGGCGTCGACCAGTTGGCCGAAGCAGTAAAGGTGACGCTCGGCCCAAAAGGTCGGAATGTCGTCATCGACAAAAAGTTTGGCGCACCAACGATTACTAAGGACGGCGTTACCGTCGCCAAGGAAATCGAGCTTGCTGATCCTTTAGAGAACATGGGCGCGCAGATGGTGAAGGAAGTCGCGACCAAGACGTCTGATCTTGCCGGTGACGGCACCACGACCGCGACGGTACTTGCCCAAGCCATCTTCCGTGAAGGCCTTAAGAACGTCACGGCCGGCTCCAATCCGATGGCGCTCAAGCGCGGCATCGATAAGGCCGTTGCCGCCGTTGTTGAAGAGCTGAAGCGCATCTCCGTGCCGACCAGCGGCAAGAAGGAAATCGCGCAAGTTGGTAGCATCTCCGCCAACAATGATCCGGAAATCGGCAATCTCATCGCCGAAGCGATGGAAAAAGTTGGCAAGGATGGCGTCATCACGGTTGAAGAAGCGAAGGGACTGGAAACCACACTGGAAACAGTGGACGGTATGCAGTTTGATCGCGGCTACCTCTCGCCGTATTTCGTCACCGATCCAGAAAAGATGGAAGTTGCGTTAGAAGGCGCGATGATTATTATCCACGACAAGAAAATCTCGTCGATGAAGGATTTGCTGCCGGTGCTTGAGAAAGTGGCGCAGTTGAGCAAGCCGCTACTCATCATTGCGGAAGATATCGAAGGTGAGGCGTTGGCAACGTTGGTTGTCAACAAGCTGCGAGGCACACTCCGCGTGTGCGCCGTCAAAGCGCCTGGTTTTGGCGATCGCCGCAAGGCAATGTTGCAGGACATCGCAACGCTGACGAAAGGCCAAGTCATTTCCGACGAGGTGGGCTTCAAGCTTGAGAACGCAGTCCTCACGGACCTCGGTACGGCGAAGCGCATCATTATTGACAAAGACAACACGACCATCATCGATGGTGGTGGCGACTCGAAGGACATCGAAGGCCGCGTGAAGGAAATTCGTGGCGCGATCGACAAGAGCACGTCGGACTACGATCGTGAGAAGCTGCAGGAGCGGCTCGCGAAGCTCGCGGGTGGCGTTGCGGTTATCAATGTCGGCGCAGCAACCGAAGCCGAGATGAAGGAAAAGAAGGCTCGCGTCGAAGATGCGTTGCATGCAACGCGCGCGGCCGTTGAAGAAGGTATCGTCCCGGGCGGCGGCGTGGCGCTTATTCGCGCGCAAAGTGTGCTGAAGGACGTGAAGGTTGCGGAACGCGATGAGCAAATTGGCGTCGACATCGTCCGTCGTGCAATCGAAGAACCCCTGCGTATCATCGTGCAAAATGCTGGCGGCGAAGGTTCCATCGTGGTCGAGAAGATTCGTACCGCGAAAGAAACGAGCTTTGGCTACAACGCACTCACCGATGTGTACGAAGACCTCGTACAGGCCGGTGTCATCGACCCAACGAAAGTCACGCGCACGGCGTTGCAGAACGCCGCCTCCATCGCGGGCCTGTTGCTCACGACGGAAGCGTTGATCGTAGAGAAGAAGGAACGGTCGGAACCCGCTGGCGGCCACGGCGGCGGCGGTGGCGGCGGCATGGGCGGCATGTACTAGTCGCACCAATCGCAACTGCAGCACACAACGGGCGCCCAGCGATGGGCGCCCGTTGTCATTTTGTCACACGCTACTGGTGGCGAGGCTTTTCCGCCGACGTTGGTCCGGTCACCTGCGCGCGCAACTCACGCGCTTTGTCCTCGCCATCGATACCGCTCACGAGTTCCTTCAACAGACCGTCGTGCAGGTCGTACACGAGTCCGTGCAAAATGGGACGGCGGCCGCGTGCCCATGCGCGTTGAACAATGGGCGTACGCGAAAGTTGAAAAATCTGCTCGACCACATTGAGTTCGACGAGCCGATGCAGACGCGCTGCGTCGTCCGCAAGCTGCTCAAGTTCCGCCATATGCCAACGATAGACGTCGCGCACGACGTGCAACCAATGATCAACGACTCCATGCTTCGGCGGCATCATGGCTGCTTTCACACCACCGCAGCCGTAATGTCCGCAGATGAGCACGTGTTTGACATCGAGAAATTCGACGGCGTATTCCAACGCCGACAACATGCTTAAGTCGTTGGGGTGTGCCTGATTCGCAATGTTTCGATGGGTAAACATCTCACCCGGTTTTGAGCCGGTGAGCATCTCAGTGGGCACGCGCGAATCGCAACAGCCGATGAATAAGAAATGCGGCTCCTGACCAGCAACGCGTCGCTCGAAATAAGTCGGATCCGCGCGCCGAATATTTTCCGCCCACGCGCGGTTGTTCTCGAACAGTTCATCGTAGCTCTGCATGAATCAGTGCTGGTGGGTTGGAGTGGTCGCCGCGGCTGGGATATTGACCAGGCGATAATCGATGTGCCGCAGTTTAGCCGTTTGCGAAAATTCGTGGAGTTGCTCGAGCACATCGTAATCGAACCGCGTCGTATCGGCGCCATCAATCTCGACGCGGCATCCCTCGGGCAGCGCGTTGAGTGTGCGCTCGATATTCGCCTTCGCAAGAAATGTCGCTTGATTGGGTAGTTGGTACCGGGTCAGCACGGCACCATGCAAGCTCACAACTTTCAGTGCGGGTTGACGAAGATATTCCGCGAGAATGAAGAAAAGCGCGATGGCCAGCCCAATCCCAATCCCAACCAATAAATCGGTTGTCACGATTGCCACCACCGTAACCAAAAACGGGATGAATTGCGACCAGCCCAGTTTCCATGACGTTCGAAACAGTGAGGGTGAGGCCAGCTTGTACCCGGTGTACAACAACATCGCGGCGAGTGCAGCGAGTGGAATCAGATTTAAGACGCCGGGAATCGCCAAGACAAATCCCATCAGCAGCAGGCCATGTAACACCGCCGACCAACGCGTGCGCGCCCCGGCGTCGATATTGGCCGCGCTACGCACCACAACGCCGGTCACTGGAAGCCCACCCAACAATCCCGCGAGCGTGTTCCCGACACCTTGGGCGAGC
>JANYFO010000307.1 GCA_025362635.1 Gemmatimonadaceae bacterium
GAAATGCTGCTCGACGAAGACGGGTCGTTTTACTTCATGGAGATGAACACCCGTATTCAAGTCGAACACCCGGTTACGGAAATGCTCACGGGCGTGGACTTGGTAAAGGAACAAATTCGTGTTGCCGCTGGGCACGAGTTAAGCGTCAAGGAAACGCCAGCATTTCGCGGTCACGTGATTGAGTGTCGTGTGAACGCGGAGGATCCGTCGCGAAATTTTCAGCCGTCACCAGGTCGCATCGAGACTTTCCATCAGCCGGGCGGCCCGGGCGTGCGCATTGATACGCACGCCTACGCGGGTTACACCGTTCCGCCGTACTACGATTCGATGATTGCCAAGGTGATTGTGCAGGGTTCCACTCGCGAAGAGGCACTCAAGCGTATGCAGATCGCGCTCGAAAGTTTTGTCATTGAGGGTGTGAAAACCACGATGCCGTTTCTTGCCCGCGTGATGCAGCATCCCGGATTTCAAGCGGGCAACGTACACACAAAATGGTTGGAGTTCGAAGGCGCAGAACTGTTGAAGGAACCGGTATAGCGGGGCACGGTAACTCGCCGACGATGGATACGCGCGTGTTGCGCAAAGAGTTTTCCGCTGTGGCGCTGACCTTGTTCGCCGTCTTCGTCGCAGGCGCTCTTCTATTTCAGCGCGTACCAAACGGCGCGGGTTGCCTCGACGCAGTGGGTGCCTTTGGACCGGTGGGTACGTGGGCGCGTTGTGCACTCGTGTTGTCCGTTGGCGTGCCTGGCGCAGCGTTGGTAGCGTTCGGGTGTTTGTGCATTGCACTCACGTTGTTTGGCCGTTTGCAAAGTGAAGCGGACGAAGCTCGTGAATGGGGAGTGCTGTTGGTCGGTGTGGTGTTGCTCGTTCCGATTGCGATTGGATTGACGATCGGTGGCGAGCCCATTGCGTCAACGGCAACGGGTCTATGGGGAAGCTTTGCGGCGCACTATCTGCGCAAAGGATTTGGCGCAGCGGGCGCGTGGGTCTTCTACTTATTGGTCACTAGCGCCTTAACAATTGCGACGCTTCGCTGGAATCCGATTCGAGTCCTGCTTGGCCCGTCATTGAAGCAACGCGGCGTTGCGATCGTGCGCGAACCATTGATGGTACGCGCGACACTCGCCGAACGCCTGGCGCCATCGCCGGAAGAAATGCCGGCGATTGATCCCGTGCTTGCGCGCGATGCGTTGAGCGACATGTCAACACTGCCTCGTGATCAACACACATCGGAAAAGCGTGCACGGAAGTCGCGTGATGCCGCGCGCGAGGCGGCCGTGGATGTCGCACTGCACGCGGATGACGTTGCACAGTTTAACGATGAACTTCCGCCCACCACGCTGCTAGCGGAGGCGCCGCCACGCAACGCGGATGCGGGACGACGCGAGCTGGATCTTGCCGGCGAGAAACTGATGATGTCGTTGCGTACGTTTAAGGTGGACGGCGAGCTGGTCGGACGCACCACCGGTCCAACGGTGACGCAGTTCGAGATCGAGCCGGCGGCTGGTGTGAAAGTGCGACAGATTGCCGCGCTCGCTGATGATTTAGCGCTCGCGATGCGGGCGCAGAGCATCCGCATCGTGGCGCCGATTCCTGGCCGCGGGGCTGTTGGCGTTGAAGTGCCCAATCCGACGCCTGAGATGGTGGTGCTGCGCGAAGTGTTGGAGTCTCGCGAGTTTCAGCAAGCGCGCGCCGCACTGCCAATTGCGCTCGGCAAAGATCTCGAGGGGCGCGCGGTGGTGGCTGATTTGGCGAAGATGCCGCATTTGCTGATTGCTGGTGCGACGGGTTCTGGCAAATCCGTGTGCGTAAACACCATCATCACAAGTTTGATCTATCGGCATACACCGAAAACGCTGCGTTTTTTAATGGTTGATCCGAAAATGGTCGAGCTCAGCGTCTACAATACGCTGCCGCATCTCCGCCATTCCGTGATCACGGATAATCGAGATGCAGCGGCGGTGTTGAAATGGGCGGTGATGGAGATGCAGGACCGCTATCGATTACTTGAAGCGAATGCGTGTCGGAATCTTCAGGAGTTCAATCGACGCGTGCAGCAGTATGACGCGGGCGAGGGGTTGGCGCCGCAGCGCCCGAAAAATCCAGAGACCGCATTCGAAGATCGCACGTACGGTGGCGGCATTTTGCCGTACATCGTGGTCGTCATCGACGAAATGGCGGATCTGATGATGACGGTGCAGGGTGAAGTTGAAACGCCGATTGCCATGTTGGCGCAGAAAGCACGCGCGATCGGTATCCACTTGATCTTGGCCACGCAACGACCAAGCGTGAACGTGATCACCGGATTAATTAAGGCGAACTTTCCGTGTCGGATCGCGTTTCGCGTGGCATCGCAAATCGACAGTCGCACGATTATCGATGGTGCCGGAGCGGAATTATTGCTTGGTAACGGCGACATGTTGTTTATACCGCCCGGGAAGTCTGAGGCCGCGCGGTTGCAGGGCGCATATCTTTCCAGCGAGGAGACCGAAAAGCTGCTCAGCTGGTATCGCGATGCGCCCACGCGGCGGCACGCGCTGAGCGCGGAGCCGGTGGTATCAGCCGAACCAGATATTCTGCTCGTGGTGAAAGCCCAGGAGGCACGTGCTTCTGGCGATGGAGATGACGACGGCGAAGCGAACGGGAGTGATCGCGATGCGCGTTTTCGCGAAGCCGCAGAATTGGTTATTCAACATCGACAAGGGTCAACGTCGTTGTTGCAACGTCGTCTGAAAGTTGGCTATGGGCGCGCGGCGCGCATGATCGATCAATTGGAGGATGCCGGTGTGCTTTCGCCATCCGAGGGCGCGGCGCGGCCTCGTGAAGTGTTGGTGGGCATGCAGGACTTGGATCGCATTTGCGGAAGTCCTTAAAAAACATCTGTGCTGTTTTGCCACTCCCGACGTATTGACGATGTCCGGTCGTTTAACGAACATATTGGCATACTTTTCTACTACGGCTCGACTTCTTCATTAGAGCCCCGACTGTCCGACGTATGAATTCTGCCAACTCGAGGTGTGCGATGTCCCTGTTTCGCGTCCGTCGTATCCTGTTGCTTACGTTTTTTACGTTTTGTGCGTTGCCGCTGGCGTCGACACGTGCGTTTGCGCAGGCGGGTACGATCACCGGAAAGGTTACCGATGCGGCAAGCGGCCGACCGCTTGAAAATGCACAAGTCCAGGGGCAGGCGCCCGGTGGCCAAGCGTTTGGCGCCATTACGAACGCGGAAGGTGTGTACCGCCTCGTCAACCTTCCAGACGCTGTGTACGCCGTCACCGCGCGCTCTATTGGATATGCGCAACGCACGTTCGCTGGCATTCGACCTGGGACGACGCTCAATGCGGCGCTGGAAGAAAAGCCCACACAACTAAATCAAAACGTCGTCACCGCAAGCCGAAGTCGTCCAGAAAAGGCGCTTGATGCGCCGGCCTCCATCTCCGTTGTGACAAGCGAGAAAATTGAAGAGCGGCCAGCGATCACTGTGACGGATCACCTGCGCTCAACGCCCGGTGTAGACATTAATAAGGGCGGTATCACGCAGGCCAACATCGTCGCTCGAGGATTTAACAACGCGTTTAGCGGCTCGATGCTCATGTTACAAGATTATCGCTTTGCCGGTGTACCGTCGTTGCGCGTCAATGTGC
>JANYFO010000323.1 GCA_025362635.1 Gemmatimonadaceae bacterium
CGTGCCGCAGGTGGAACACAACACCGACGCAATGTCTACAGCCTTCACGGTGAGCATTGATGCTGCCGCAAAGTATGGAGTCACCACGGGCATCAGCGCGAGCGATCGCGCCACAACCATCCGCGTGGCAATCGACGCCAATTCCTCACGCGCTGACCTGCGTCTCCCTGGACACATTCATCCATTGCGTGCGCGTGACGGCGGAGTGTTACAGCGGGTTGGTCATACCGAAGCCGCCGTTGACCTCGCGCGTTTGGCCGGTCGTCGCCCAGCGGGCGTCATTTGCGAAATTTTGAATCGTGACGGCACCACATCGCGTCGTCCGCAGCTTGAGCAGTTTGCGGTAGCGCACGGCCTCACGTTTATCACCATCGCGCAGCTTGTCGCGTACCGTTTGCGCACGGATCGACTGGTGCATCGCGTCGCGGATGCGCGGCTACCAACCGAGTTTGGCGACTGGCGCATACTCGGCTACAAAAACGATGTCGATACGCGTGAACACATTGCCCTGACCTTTGGCAACGTCGAGCATGCCGAACGTGTACTCGTGCGCATGCACAGCAAATGTCTGACGGGTGATGTCTTTCATTCACGCCGGTGCGATTGCGGGTGGCAATTGGAAACGGCCATGCGCATGATACAGGCTGAGGGGCGTGGTGTCATTGTGTATCTTGATCAGGAAGGTCGCGGCATCGGGTTGCTCAATAAGTTGAAGGCCTATGAGCTGCAAGATCAAGGCGCTGACACCGTCGAAGCAAACGAGCAACTCGGTTTTAAAGACGATCTGCGCAGCTACGGTATTGGCGCGCAAATTCTGCTTGATCTCAACCTCAAGTCAATTCGTGTGCTCACGAATAATCCGCGCAAACTCGTTGGCCTCGATGGTTACGGTCTTGTGCTCGAAGATCGTGTACGACTCGAAGCGCCAGCCACTGACGAGAATGCCTCGTATCTCGAAACCAAGCGCACGAAGCTCGGTCACCTTTTCGCAATCTGATGGCCGAATTCATGGGAAATCCGCGCGGTGATGGTCGCCGCATGCTCGTTGTCGCTGCGCGCTTCAACGAAACGGTCACGATGCCACTTGCCGAAGGTGCGGTGAGTGCTCTCGTGGCTGCCGGTGTGTTATTCGACAACATCGATGTGCTGTGGGTGCCAGGCGCATGGGAGTTACCCATTGCCGCGCGTCGGGCCTTAAGTACGGAACGATACGATGCGGCCGTTGCTATTGGCGCGGTCATTCGCGGCGAGACGCCACACTTCGACATTGTCGCCGGTGAATCGGCGCGTGGACTAATGGATGTTTCGCGCGATTTTGATGTACCCGTGACACTCGGCTTGCTGACCACCGATACAATGGAACAGGCGCAAGCACGTGCGGGCGGGGTGCATGGCAACAAAGGCGCGGACGCAGCGATGGCAGCGCTCGAACTGCTCGACTTATTTGATCGCGTGTTGCCCAACGAAGACGAGCTCGAAGGGGACGCGTGATGACGAGTGAGCGACGTGATGAATCATTTTGGGACAACAGCGCGCAAGAACCCGTCGCGCCAAGACGCGGTCGTCGTCAACGTGGCGCCGATGTCGTGGTAAAAGTGGAGCGCGTCGAAACGCGCGGTCGTGCGCGCGCACTGCAGGCGCTCTATGCTGCTGACTTGCGTGACCTGACAAAACTACGTCGCATTGCCTCACACGTGTTTGATGATCTCGCGGTCGAAGCGGACGAGCGCGCGTTCGCGTCAAAGTTGGTCGCGACGGTTGCGGATCGAGCCGCAGAGCTTGATGCCGCGTTGTCCGATATCACGGCGAATTGGCGTCTCGAACGGTTGGGGGCGATTGAGCGCAGTGTACTGCGTCTTGCCGCCGCCGAATTTGCACGCGACGAAACGCCGGTGAAGGTGGTCATTCAAGAAGCCGTGCGTCTCGCCGAGCGGTACGGCACGGCGCGAAGCGCACGCTTCGTCAACGGCGTGTTAGACGCCTACGCGCGGCGCTTGGGACTACTGTGAGTGCGGGGCCGCAGTTGGCCCGCTTACGCATTGCCGTCGTCAATTGGCAATGCCGCGAAAATCCCCTCGCCGGCGGTGCCGAGATTCATCTGCACGAAATTTTTGGACGGCTCGCCGCGAAAGGGCACGAAGTAGTGCTGCTGTGCGGTGGTTGGCCGGGATGCCCTCCACGCGCCACCTTAGACGGCATCGAAGTCCATCGTGTCGGCACGCGCCATACGTTTCCGTTTCTTGCGCGCCGTTACTGGCATTCGCAGCTGATGGGCCGCGGCTTCGATGTCATGGTCGAAGATATCAACAAAGTGCCGTTGTACACGCCGACGTGGCGCACACCGACGATCGTGGGGCTCGTTCCGCACCTTTTTGGCATGACCGCATTTCAAGAGTTTTCTGCGCCGTTGGCGACGGCCGTCTGGCTCGCCGAACGTCCGCTCCCCTGGATGTATCGTGGCCTTGCTTTCGAAGCCATCAGCGAAAGTACACGTGACGACCTCGCCGCTCGGGGCGTCTCGAAAGACCGGATTCGTGTGATCTTTCCCGGGATCGACACAGCTACGTACACACCAGACCCAACCGTTCGCTCAGCGCAACCGATATTTGCATACCTTGGGCGATTAAAAAAGTACAAAGGTGTGGATTTGGTGATCCGGGCCTTTGCGCAGTGCCAGGTCCCGCAGGCAACATTACAGATAGCGGGCGCCGGCGAATTTCGACCCGCACTCGAAGCGCTGGTAGGAACCTTAGGAGTGGCTGACCGGGTACTGTTTCTTGGACGGATCGACGAGACCGCGAAAGTTGCCCTGTTGCGACGCGCGTGGGCGACACTCTTCGCATCACCGAAGGAGGGATGGGGGATAACCAATCTGGAGGCGGCGGCAAGCGGAACTCCGGTCATTGCATCCAATTCACCGGGAATTCGTGAGTCCGTTCGGCATGGCGAGACAGGGTTTCTCGTGCCGCATGGCGATGTCGCTGCGATGGCCGATTCGATGCGATACCTCAGCGGCGAGCGTGCGCTCGTCGAACGCCTGGGGATTGCGGCACGGCATTTCGCTCTAGGTTTCACGTGGGCGAGAGCCGCAGACGAGACAGAATCCCACCTCCGTGAGGTCGTGGGAACCGGAGGAGGTCGCTAATGGAGATCATCCTGCACGCGCACCACGCGGACGTCCCAGAAACGTTGAGGACCGAAGCCGAGATTGCCATTCGACGAGTGGCAACTCGCCTCAATCGCGTCGTTGATGCGATTGTTCGATTCGTTGGCGATGGCAAAACGCGACGAGTAGAAATTGTCCTGCACGGTGCGCGTCACCGTGATCTGTTTGCCCATGCTGATGCGTACGCATTTGAGCCCGCGCTTGCGGTCGCCGTGCATCGCCTCGAATCCCAGATTTCTCGATCACGCCGATCTCGTCGATCCGCCGGAGACCGTACCGGGTGACACCACGCCTGACCGTTGGGACGCTGTACGAGCGCATGAAAGAACCGCTTGAACTCGAGCAACTTGGACCGGCCATCGGTCTTGACCGCGAGATCACGAGCCCCGAGGCATCCAGCCCGGGGCTTGTCCTTGCCGGCTACATCAATCGCTTTCCGTATCAACGCATACAGGTGCTTGGCGAAACCGAAATCAGTTATTTGCAAGCGCTCGATGTCGACCAACGCACCAAATATCTTGAACAGTTTTTTGGCTTTCCTATTCCGTGCGCGTTTATCACCAAAGGCTTGGAGCCGCCTGCACCACTCATGGCATTGGCCGAACGGGCCGGCGTCGCCGTGTTACGCACGCGGCTCAAAACCGCGGAGTTCTATCGCCTGATTAAACCGTATCTCGCCGACCAATTTGCGCCAACCACCACGTTGCACGGCTCGCTCGCGGACGTGTACGGCGTTGGAGTCTTTTTCACCGGGAAGAGTGGCATTGGCAAATCGGAGTGCGTGCTCGATTTGGTGGAACGCGGCCATCGGCTGGTCGCCGATGATCTCGTATTTGCATCGCGTCGTGGCAACGATGTGTTGATCGGGAAAGGACACGAGCTGCAGCGTCACTTCATGGAAATCCGCGGCGTCGGATTGCTCGACATCCCAGCAATATTCGGCATTCATGCGGTGCGTCAACAAAAACGCATCGAAGTCGTTGTTGTTCTCGAAGAATGGGACGGACAAGCGCACGTCGACCGTACGGGACTCGATGTGCAAACCATCAACATTCTCGGCGTTGAAGTGCCGCGACTCACCGTGCACCTCAATCCTGGCAAAAATATTACCGTCATTGCCGAGGTCATCGCCATGAACCATCTCCTGCGCTACTATCGGGGATATGATTCTGCGACGGCATTCAACGAGCGGTTAATCGGACAAATGCGTCGCAACGCCGACGTCCAACGCTACCTGCAGGAGGATGAGGAGTAAGTGGGCCGCGAAGGGAACGACGTGCAGCAAACGATTACCGATAGCGAACAGGAATCAGGGC
>JANYFO010000347.1 GCA_025362635.1 Gemmatimonadaceae bacterium
CTCGCGCTGATGGCCAAACGATTTGTCGAACCACCGCCGTCACCGCGTGCGAAGCGGGCCGACCTTTGTGAAGCGGTCGACGTGCTCGTGATGCGCGCCATGGCCGTCACGCCGACCGATCGGTACGCAAGCGCCGCCGAATTTTGTGATGCTATCGCGCGAGTACGTGTCGCGCTTGAGTCACCGCAGTACGCTGTGATCACCGGCACCTCGGCGGCCGTGCTGCCGTCCGTGGCGGTGCTGCCGTTCGAAAATGCCACGGGTATCAGTGACGACGACTTTGTTGCAAGCGGGATCACCGATGAAGTGCTCACATCGCTCGCCAAAGGTGGCCGCATTCGCGTCGCGGGCCGCGGGTCCGCTTTTGTGGTCGGGGGTCAACAGGTCGATGCGCGCGCAATTTGCGAGCGTTTGGGCGTACGCACCGTGCTCATGGGCTCCGTGCGTCGATCGGGACACCGGCTCCGCGTCACGGCGCAGCTGATCAGTGGCGCAGACGGTTTTCATCTGTGGAGTGATCGCTTTGATCGTACGATGGATGACTTGTTTGCCGTACAAGACGAAATCGCCGGGCACATTTCAACGGCGTTGCGCGGTGCCTTGCTCAGCACGGTGTCGGCCGCAGAAGTCCATCGGCCCATCGCGCCCGACGCATACTACGCATACCTCCGCGGCCGACATTTGCTGCGCCAACGGACCGCATCGGCGATGCAGGCGGCGCAAGAGTGGTTCACGCGCGCGCTCGCGCTTGATGCGCATTTTGCGGCCGCCCATGCGGGGCTCGCGGAAACGTGGGCGTTGTTAGGTGTGTACGGCGAGCTCGCACCACGCGCATCATTTGACCAAGCGCGTCGCGAAGCGCAGTTGGCTCTGGCGGACGACCCATCGCTTGCCGCCGCGCATGCCGTGCTCGGGTTGGTACACGCTGGCTTCGATTGGGATCTCACGCGCGCCGCACAGTCGTTTGATGCGTCGGCGCGTGCGATGGCGGAGCCCAATGCGTATCAGTGGCTGGCCACCATGGTCTTGCTCCCGCGAGGTCAATTCGAAGAAGCGCTCAAGGTGGTCGGTAGCGCGTTACGCATTGATCCACTTTCGTTGGCCGCGCGTTCGACACTGACAGTTGCGTTTCTATATTCGCGCCGCTTCGAAGAAGCCATTCACGCCGCGCGCGAAACGCTCGAACTCGATCCGCACTTTTCCCTTGCACACTATTTTCTTGCGCAAGCGTTGAGTGCGCTTGGCGACATCACCGGTGCGGCCGAATCCGCAGGACGCGCGTGCGAGCTATCGGGCCGCAGTGGTGAAACCGTTGCGTTTGCTGCTTACGCGCACGGTCGCGCTGGACATGCTGAGGAAGCGGCGCGCTACGCAACCGAACTGCGTGCGCGCAACAACGACCGGTACGTGTCTGCCACTCATCTGGCTCTTGTCGCCCTGGGTATCGGCGAGACAGACGCTGCACTTTCACATCTCGAGCACGCGGTCGACGCGCGGGCAACGGAATTGATCTGGCTTGGCGTTCGTCCAGCGTGGGATGCCCTGCGTGAACACGCCCGCTTTGAACACATTATGGCACGCGTTGGCGTCACGACGCACCTGACCAACCAGACCCTCAGTGAGCTCGTGCCGCACACGCCGCTATAGGCGTTTACTTCGGTGTCACTCTAAACAGTCCGCCGGACGTGGTGTTCTCGATCATCCACACCGCGCCGTCTGGGCCGATCGCTACATCGCGGATCTGGTGGCCGACGTCCCAGCGTTCGGCCGGTGCAGCCCCGCCCTTCCCATTAAACGTGATCCGGTTGAGCGTCCTCGTGCCCAACCCACCCATCAGGGCTGAGCCCTGCCATTTCGGAAACATCGCGCCCTTGTAAAACGTGAGATTTCCCGGCGCGATGATCGGTGTCCAATAAATGACCGGCTTCGCCAGATCAGGCCGAGTATCGGGACTCGGGATTGGCACGCCGTTGTAGTTGACAGCATACGATACGAGCGGCCAACCATAGTTTTTGCCGACTTCAATAAGATTGAGCTCGTCGCCGCCGCGAGGACCATGTTCCGCCTCCCAGAGCCGACCATCGGGCGCGAACGCGAGGCCATACGGCGTGCGATGACCAGAGGTCCATGTCTCCGACGGCGTCAGGTTTGGTCCGGGAAAGGTGTAGGTGAATGCCACGGCTGCGGTCTTCGCCAATTCCGTGTCGCGCGGTGGATTGATCACGTCAATGCTGGCCGCGCCGGTCTTGCCGGCCTGCGGGTTTCCGGGCGCCGGTTTACCGTCAAGCGTCAGACGGAGGATTTTGCCCAACGGTGAGTTTGGATCCTGAGCAGGCGTCATACGCTGCCGGTCGCCGACGGCGAGAAACAGATATCGCTTGTCGGGAGAAAAGGCGACCGCCGCCCCAAACTGACCACCCCTGCCCCTTGCGCCATCGCGCCAAATGACCTGCAGCCCCTCGAGGCTAGCCGAGCCATCGGTGATGGTCAGCTTGGCCCGTGCGAGGGCAAGGCTCGACCCATTGTCGCCCGGTTCCGAATAAGTGAGGTAGACATTTTTGTCGGTGGCGTAGTTCGGCGAGATGTACACGCCAAGCATGCCACCCTGTCCTTGCGATACTACGGCGGGCACGTTTGTGATGGGCGTCTTTTCGCCTTGCTGCGTCACCAACCACAGCGGACCCACTTTCTCGGTAATGAGCATGCGTCCATCGGGAAGGAACGCAATGCGCCACGGCAGGCGGAACGTCGCCACTTGCGTCATCGTAAACGGTAAGCTGGGCTCGGGCGTTTGCGTGCCCGCGTTGACCTGAGCTTCCACGGCGGTCGAGACGAACGTCAACAACAGTGCGGCACGCGCGAACACCTTCATCGTAAATCTCTCGCTTAGGTTTTTTGCCACGACTCCGAAGGGTATGCGATCAACGACGTATTTCGCCAGTTCACCACGGCAACTGAACGACCGTGCGATTCGCGCAGCATCTTCCCAACTCGCGAGGACTCAACCCGTTGTAACTTGCCCGTGATGCACCCTCAATCCTCCCGGTAAAACGAATGCTCAACGCCGTTTTTTTCGGTCGACGACTGCGCCTCGCTTCACTTACGCTCAGCCTGTCGATTCCGGGACTCGTCACCGCGCAGACGCTGACCATCACCAACGCGACGATCGTCAACGTCGCCGATGGTACGCTGCATCCCGGCACCACGGTGACCATCGAGGGGCAGCGCATTGTGCGCGTGGACCCGTCGTCAGTATCGCGTCAGCCGCGAGGGCAAGTGATTGACGCGACGGGCATGTACATCATTCCCGGTCTTTGGGATATGCACACACACGCGTACTTCGGCTGGAGCCGCGACTTCGGCGATTCATACGTGTTGCCGCTCTTCATCGCGAACGGCGTCACCGGTATTCGCGACATGGGGAGCGATCTCAATGCGATACTGCGCGCTCGGCGTGAAGTCGCCGCGCATCGGCTGACGGGTCCGCGCATGGTGGTTTCGGGGCCAATGCTCGATGGGCCCACAGTATCGTTTGCGGCCTCGATTGCCATCACGACGCCGGCAGACGGGCAACGAGCGGTCACCATGTTGAAGCGCCGAGGCGTCGACTTTATCAAAATTCAATCTGGTGTTCCGCGTGCGGCCTATCTCGCCATCGCCGTACAAGCGAAAAAAGTGGGGATCCAGCTTGCCGGGCACGTGCCTGACGCCGTCCGCGCATCTGAGGCGGTGGCAGCAGGGCAACGATCGTTCGAGCACTTGATTGGCATCTTCGAGGCGAGCACGTCCGATGAGAGTTCGCAGCTCACGCGGCGCTACGGCGCTGGCAAGGAACCGTCGGCGAACAAGAGCCTTGCCACGTTCTTGGATCGCTACGACGCAGCGAGCGAAACGCGCATTATCGCGCTCTTGGCGAAGAATCACGTGTGGCAGTGTCCGACGCTGTTTTGGGAACGCGGCCAATGGCTTGTGGACGTAATCGATTACACGCAAGATCCGGACATCGCGTACATCCCGCGCACATGGCTCGCGCAAAAATTCCCGTCGTCTCAAAAGGCGGTGCTCGAAAGCATGGATGCCGATCCGCTCGCAATCCGCCGACAATTCGTCGACCACGAGCTCGACATCGTGCGCAAGTTGCACGCGGCGGGCGTACCGTTTCTCGCCGGGACCGACACGCCAGCGGGTGTCGATGTCACGCCCGGTATCAGCTTGCATCTCGAGCTGCAGCGTTTCGTCGCGGCGGGATTCACTCCCCTCGAAGCGCTGCAGACGGCCACGATCAATCCAGCGCGATTTTTAGGGAAGCTGGCCGACTACGGCAGTGTGCAGCAAGGACGTATTGCCGATCTCGTGCTGCTGCGCGCCAATCCACTTGACGACATTGCGAACACCAGATCGATTGGCGGTGTCGTCGCGGACGGCAAGTATTGGTCGCAAACGGATCTGGACGCGCTTCGTGAGCGCCTCAAGCGCATCGCGATCGCGCGTTGACGGCGCCGACAGCAAGCCGCAAATCAATCTTCTGCCTCAACTTACGAGCTGAAGCAGGGAACGAGTGACGTTCTCACAGCGCTTGGTCGACCACTGGCCAACGATGCATGTCGGAACAAAACCGATTGGGACGCACAAACATCCGCACTTAGGACACCACCCGTGATCGATCTCTCCGACAAACGTTCCGTCGCGCACAACGCCCTCCAAGGCGGCGGCGAGATGGGCGCGCTCATGCGCTCGGTCGACTGGGCGTCCATGCCAATCGGTGCCGTTGAGACATGGCCACAATCGCTTAGAACCGTGCTCGGCATCGTCCTAGCCTCCGACCAGCCCGCCTTCGTGTTCTGGGGCCCGGAGCTGGTCCAGTTTTACAACGATGCCTGTCGGCCTTTCCTCGGGACGAAAATACACCCGGCGGCCTTGGGGCAGGTCGCGCGCGAGTGTTGGACTGATATCTGGCCAATCATCAAGCCGACGTTTGACAGCGTCTTCGCTGGCGGCGCGACCAACATCAAGGACGGACCGCTCTTTCTTTACCGACCCGGCTTCATCGAGGAGTGCTTTTTTGACTTCGCCTTCAACCCGATCCGCGACGAGACGGGTGCGGTAGCGGGCATCTTTGTAGTCGCCAACGAGACGACAGCTCGGGTGATCAGCGACCGCCGAATGCGCATGCTTCAAGACCTCTCGCTTCGGTTAGCACCCGCGCAAAACGTCGATTTTGTATACCGCTTCGTCGAACACGTGTTGACGGAAAATCTCTCGGACGTGCCATTCGCGCTGCTGTATGAGATTGGTGCGTCGTCCGCGAAGCTCGTCGCGAATGTCGCTCTCGCGCGGGGAACGGCGGCGGCCCCCTCCGAAATTATGCTGTCCGAGGTAGGGTCGTGGCCCCTTACTGCGGTCGCGGCGGTGGGCCTTGAACTACTCGTCGACGTGATGGATTTACCGTTTGGTCCGTTGGTTGTCGCGCCATGGCCTGAGCCGGTGACGCGCGCGCTCGTGCTTCCACTTTCGCCGGGCGACAGCGCAACCGCGGAGGTGCTGATTATTGGGCTCAGTCCGCGTTTACTACATGGGGACGCCTACCGCAGCTTCGTCCAAATACTGGCTCGACAGATCTCCGTGAGCCTCTCCACTGCCCGCGCGCACGAGCAAGAAACGCAGCGGGCCGCCGACCTCGCGAGCCGCGACCGCGCCAAGATCGCGTTCTTCTCAAACGTCTCACACGAGTTCCGCACACCCCTGTCGCTCATCCTCGGATCCATCGAGGACGCGGCGGCTCAGCCGTCAGCCCCGCTCGCGGGCGAACATTTGGCCATCGTTCGCCGAAACGCGCTTCGCCTGACGAAGCTCGTCAACACGATGCTCGACTTCAGCCGCACAGAGGAAGACCGCCTAAACGTGTACTACCAGCCAACGGATCTGAGCGCCCTCACCCGCGACCTCGCGAGTGCATTTCGCTCGCTCATCGAAAAGGCGGGCCTTACCCTGACGATGGACTGTCCTCCGCTCGCCGACGCGATCTTCGTCGACCGCGACATGTACGAGAAGATCGTTCTCAACCTGATTTCCAACGCGTTCAAGTTTACGCTCGCGGGCGGCATCCGCATCTCGCTGCATGCGAGCCACGAACTGGTCCAACTCGTTGTAGCAGATACTGGCCTCGGCATTCCTGAAGCCGATCTGCCACAAGTCTTCGAGCGGTTTCACCGCAGTGAAGGCGCCAAAGGGCGAAGCCACGAAGGCAGCGGCACAGGGCTCGCGGTGGTCAAGGAACTCGCCGTTTTGCTCGGCGGCGCCGTGTCAGTGGAGAGCCACGTCGGCGAAGGGACGCGTTTCACTGTTTCCCTCCCTCTCGGCAGTGCGCACGTGCCAGTCGAGCACGTCGATGCGCTCAGATCACACGCGGCTGCAGGGTCGGCTACCGAGGCATTCGTCGAGGAAGCATCGGCGTGGCTGCGAACTCCAACTGCTTTGGAAGCGCAGTCGACCGACCCTCGTCCGCTACAGCACACGGTCCGCGCCCACATCTTGGTGGCAGACGACAACGCCGACATGCGCGAGTACGTCAGTCGACTCCTCGCGGAACAAGGGTGGGACGTTGAGGCGGTGGCCAACGGCGACGAAGCGTTAAAACGCGCACGCTTGCGCGTTCCGGACCTCGTACTGACCGACGTCATGATGCCGGGTCTCGACGGATTCGGCCTTCTCGCGGCGCTGCGGGCGGATGAGCGCGTGCGGGCCGTGCCGGTGATCCTACTTTCAGCGCGCGCCTCTGAAGAGGCCGCTATTGAGGGGCTGCAGCAGGGAGCGGACGACTTTATCGTGAAGCCGTTTTCGGCGAAGGCGCTCATATCGCGCGTCGCCGCACGGCTTAAAATTGCCCGCGATCGAGCCGAGCAACTTGCCTGGGAGCAGGCAATCCGTGCTGAGGTGACCGTTGAACGCCAGAAGCTCCAAAGCCTCTTCATGCAGGCGCCCATCGCCATCGCCATTTTGGAAGAGCCGCAGCTCACGTTTGTTTTAGCCAACCCGGCCTATAGTGCGTTTGTCGGCGGTCGCGATGTACTTGGTCAGGGCGGCCAGAACGACCTCCTCCACTCGCGCCAGACCGGAGAACTTGTCCGTGCGGAAGTAACTGGGGATGCTCAGGATGCTGAAGGTCGCGGTTTGGAAGACGGCCTGGAGCGCGGCGGTGTCGAAGGCCAGATTGTTCAGGC
>JANYFO010000425.1 GCA_025362635.1 Gemmatimonadaceae bacterium
CAGAAAGCTACTGTTCGTGGAGTGCCATGAAATTCGGAGGACAACCGCCGTACTCGTTTCAATGGAAGCGGAACGGAGTATTTGTCACCTCGGATGTCTCCTATTCCGTGGCACCGGCAGGCAGCGCAGACTTCACACTTGAGTTGTATGCGACCGACGGTGTTGGACGAACGTACTTCACTACAAAGGCAATAGCGATCGACCCAAGCAATACATCCTTTAGCTGCACCTTGTAGGGTAAACGCGTAACGCCACAGGCCGCCCTCGAAGATGCGGCGTGTGGCGTGGGTTTCCGATCTCAACTATCCACTGTAGCGTACGCTGCGGAGCGTCATCATGATCAGTACCCAGATAGCAATTGCGACTAGCCAGAAGGCGAAGCGCCGTACTGCGCTTCTCGTCTGCCTTTGCGCCACACTCGCTGGATGTGGACTCAACTCGAGCAGCGAGTATGTGGTGCGAGTAGATAGCGTCGCGGTGGCGCCTCCAGCGCAGGCCAACGGTGCGGTCAAGGCGACCTATTTCGGAGTGATCGGCGGCAACTCGTGCGCAACGCTCGTCAGAATTGAGCGAGAGCAATTGCTAGCCGACACGCTCCGGGTCAGGTTCATTGGGCGACAGGACAACGGTAACTGCCTTCAGAGCCCGTACTTGCTGAAGTACGTGGATTCAATCCCGAACACACCCCCGCGCACGGTACATTTGCTGGTCCAGCAGCCGGGTGATTCGCCGCTTCGCTATGACGTTACGCTACCCCTTCCACCAGCACGCTAGCCTTGCGCTACGAATCGGCTGTGAGAGCATACTGTCCACGAGGATCCAAACACCACGGACGTCAAACTCGCAGATGTTGCATAGCATCACCTAAATGCGCAATTGCTGTCAATGCCGCGCCGGCAACCTAACCTTGCGTTGCTGTTGACAGGGCCTTCAGGGATAGCACGCTTGCTCCCTTCGGTCGCTGCGTGCATCCTGTTGAAAGGCCCTGCAACAGAACGCGCGCGTTAGACCGTGCACGATGTCGATTGGTCTAGCTCCACTTGCGGTTTGCGCGATGAAGTCGATTCGCGCTTAGATCCACGTGACTGCAAGCGATGGAGTTCGATTCACTTGCGTTATTTCCCTTACGGAGTTGACGACACCCATCGTCTTCAAGCATTTGTCGATAGCAGCGTCGCGCAGGACTTCGTGGCAGGCGGGAGTAGACGAATGCCACGTCCCAACACCGATGGCTTACAATCGCAGCCATCATGAGTTGATACCGCTCGTCACGCAGAGGGGCAATGCCGAGCACTTGTGGATACCTTGGAAAGTCACCGCCGAGCTGTGCACTAAGCAAACGTGATGGCAACGTGTGCGTTTAGTCACACGTTAGTGATGCACCACTAGTCCCAAGCAAGTATCTCTGTGCAAGCGGCATCATCGGCCGTGCTGCAAGAATCGTCGCATCACAATTATGCAAGGAGTTGTCACATGGAACGCAATCTGAATGGAAGAGCAGTGTGGCGTATCTGCACTGGAGTCGTTGTCGCGTCGGCACTTGCCGCGTGCGCCGACAGCCCGCCGTCCGGCCCGGTACTCTCGTCGCCAAGAACCTTGGTTCCTCTACAGCGCTTGCTGAAGATGAATCCCGGACAGAACGAAAGATGGGGCGGCGTGGATGTCGTCTTTGCCGAGGTCGCCAAGAAAGCGCCGAGTTTCGCTGGCGCCTACTATGACAAATCGGATCGCGAAGGTCAAATGATTGTTCGCATGTCGAATATGTCGGAAGCGGCTTCCGCAGAGCAGGCGCTTCGCGAGATTATTGCACGAACGCCTCGAAGACTCTCAACGATCACATTCGTGCCGGCCGCGCTCTCTTTCCTCACGCTCTCCGATTGGCGTGATACACTCTTCCTGACGGCCCCGGCCGGCCTCGTCTACACGATCGACATCGACAAAGAGTCGAATCGGGTGGACGTAGGCGTCAAGAACGAGGATGGAATCGCAGCGATTCGTGCGATCGCCGATCGAGCATCAATTCCCGATAGCGCGTGGTCGGCACACCTTGCACCTGAACCAGGTCTGCGGGCAAGCCTTACTGACCGTACCCGACCCGTCCGAGGCGGCATTATTCACCGACCAGGACCGCTCGGGGGAGCATACTGCTCCGTCGGAGTGAACGGTGAATGGCAGTTCTCATCCACGTACCGAGGATTTCTAACGGCGTCGCACTGCACGGTGTCCTACCTTCAGCTAGATGCGGGCACGACCTACACTTTTCAGAACTCGCTTACTTCAAGCGATTCACTCGCTTACGAGTTCGATGATCCAACATACTTCACAGGTGGCGCATGCCCGAGTTCTGCTCGCTGCCGGTACTCGGATGTCGCATTCTATCGATACCTCAACGGAAGTAACAGCGGCCTCGGCACAATCGCGCGCACCACATACTCTGATTCGGGCGCGCCGGGGTCTACTACCATTTCAGGCCACTTCACAGTTGTAGGCGATTGGCCTTACTCATTCCTCTACGAGCAGCTTCAGAAGGTCGGCGCCACCAGCGGCTGGACTTACGGTTCCACCACGGCGACTTGCCAGACACACTTGGCCGAAGCAGGATCACCCAACTACTACATCCTTTGCAGTGATGACTCAAAGCTCTGGTCAGACGCGGGGGACAGCGGTGCGCCGGTGTTCAAGTGGTACGGAGGCTCCGATACAACCGTGTACTGGGCTGGGATCTTGTGGGGGGGGCCTGTTGTCGGAGGTCAGATTGATCGCACGGTGACGTGGCATAGTCCTCGGTGGAACATCGACCTCGAATTGACCGGCGCTTACGGCTGGTACTGGAACTGAGCACAGGCGCAATCTGCTGCTGGTGACCGGAAGGCTGGTTGGGCGTGTTGTACTGAGACTGTTACCAATCTGCTCAACTAAGGAGAATCCATGCGCATCGTGGCGACGGTTTTGCTCACATTCATGCTCAGCGCCTGCGGCGGACACGTGACTGGTCAGATCCAAGAGTATCGCGACACACGTGCTGGTGTTGCTTCTTCGGGAGTGCTCGAGTTTCCATCTGGCGCGGCGGGATCACCGGTCGCGACAGTTGAGCTGCGGAATGAGTCGGCACAGGGAGTGCAGTTCACTGTCGCCGCAGACGCCCCGATACTCGTTGGTGTGTATCTGAAATCATCCAACGTGCTCGCTCTCGGTGAGCCAGACAGCGGCATTTCTCGTAAGGGCCTCACTGTGCGACTGGGTCCCAACGAGCGGAGGAAATTCTCTCGTACCATCCCTGCAGGTCGTTTAGCAACACTTCCTGCAGGCGAGTACAGGATTGTCGCATCCGTTACGACGGTCGGCGGTGAATCTCTCATGGTTGATTTGGGACCGCTCTTTCTACCACTTGGCGGGCCGCGATGAGATTCCGTTACCTTCTAGAAGTGGAGCTCGGGAGTTGCTTCGCAGCATGTGAAGTACAGGCAGTCCCCTGCACGGTCTAACCGTCCTAACGAGTTTGCTGTCAAGAGCGCGCACGTATCCCAAGTGCGTGATCGGTGGTGTTCACGTACCAGCGTTGTTGTTGTTCAACTGCCATGGCACGTCGCGTGTCATCGGTTCGATCGTCCATGTTGCCCGTGGCGATCACACAGTCCTGCGAGCCTTGCGGCTCAGATGTTCACGGTCGACATGCCGCCTGGCCTCCCAATCATTGCGGAGGGCCTCGGAAGGCATCAGTTAGGCGGGCGGGTTCGCCAGGCGGGGCCACGTGCAGCGCTTTGGGGTGACTACGGGATGTCCATGGAATTGCTTGTTGCAGGGTTCACCTTTTGACAGCATGGCGTAGACGATGGTCGCGAGTTCCTTTGCGATCAGCGCGCGCGCGATCGGTTTGCCTTTGCGCCGCTGCCACCGCTGGAATTCGGCTTTCACCTCGGGGACGTACTGGATCGCGCGAATCGCGGCGTGGTGAAACGCGATCTTGAGATACCGATTCCCATCGCGTGAGCGCTTGTGTCGTGTCTTGCCGCCCGAGTCAGGCGAGCCCGGCACCAATCGGCAATAGGAGTGGAAATGACGGACGGTGGGAAAGCGTGCGATGTCCTCGATCTCGAGCAGCAGCGTGTAGGCCACCATCTTCCCGATGCCGGGCACCCACACCAAGCGCTGCGCGTCGGGCGTAGCGAGCACGCGATCGCGGAGCTCGTGCTCCAGCCGTCGGATCTGCGTCTTGAGGAGCGCGTGCTGTGCCGTCTGCAGCTCCGCGTGTAATTGCGGCAGTTCCGGCAAGGCGGCGGCCGTCGCGACGTTGTACTGCTCCAGCATTGCGCCGATCGCCCGCTGGCATTGCAGCCGTCGACTCACGAGCAGGAGCCGCGCGCGTAGGAGATCGCGGACTTCGCGTGTGCCCTCGCGAATCATGTGCGCCTCGGGACTCAGTTGGACGCGCAACAGCTGGGCCATCGTGGCGGCATCCACCGCATCGGTCTTCACCTTGGCGTCGCTGATCGCCTTGAGAGACTTCGCATGCGCGAGCCGGAGGTCAATCCCCTGCGGCACCAAGAGATCCCGCCCCCAGTACCACATGCGCGTGCACTCGCAGACCGCTGGGTGCGGGCCGTCGAGGGTCGCAACGTACGCGGTGATCGCCACACGGTTCGTCGGAAGGTCGGCCTTCCGCACCACGGTGCCGGCGGCATCGATGGTGTGGATGGCGAGGGTCCGCTTGTGGAGATCAATGCCGGAGTAGAGCATGTCGAGGGCCTCGGAGAGAAGGGAGAACGACGAGTATCTCGCCGCCGGGCCTCGTTGGGAATATCATTGCGTTGAGGTTGTAGGATAAGCCGTTTTCGCACCAGCTTTATGCACGCCAATCAATGTGTATGTGAGAAAAGTCTGATCTGGTGTTCGCGCTGCGTTCGCAGTGGCAATTTGTGCGCGAGTGCACACGTACCGCGTACCGTGTTTACGCTGCATAACCCGCGTTGGCGAGCTTTTCAATGTTGTGCACCAGACAATAGAGTTTCCATTGGGCATCGACTTTCGCGCGGCCGCGCAGCGTGAAGCGATCGAGCCGTTTGTTGTGGCGCAAATTCGCAAACACCGGCTCGACCGCCGCAAATCGTCGCCCATACTGCTCGCGTCCACTCGCCGAATCGATGCGCGCCTTCATGCGCATGGTGTGCGTTTCGCGAGGTTGCAACGTGTCGGGTTCGACGCGTCCACGAAGGAATGCGATGTTTCGAACAGTGGTCGTGTTCGGTGTGCGTATGCACTGCGCGCGCAGCGCGCACGGCACGCAATCACGTTTCGCGCCACGAAAGTGTTCGCCGATGTAATCCGTGGTGATGTTCGCGCGCCCTTGGCGATAGAGCGATTCCCCGGCCGGACACGTGCACGTGCGCGCGTCTGCGTCGTACACAAACGTGTTCGGTGTGAAGTGCGGTGACGGTGCTGGTGCAAGCTTCGATGTGTCGTGGAGCGGATTCGGCAGTCACGTGTTCTTCGCACGCCCGGGCGATCTGTCGGCTGCTGATGATCCCCTGCGAATACGCGAACAGCACCACCTTGAGCAGCAGCGCGGGCAGATACGCCGGTGCCCCGGTCTCATCATTCCGAAACCGGGCATCGAAGTGCGACAGATCGATCGCGTGATCAAGCAAATAATTCAACGCGTGTTCGAACGTCCCCGGGAGTAACTGCCGCGACAGGTCAATCGCCAACAGGCGTGGATGCGTGTCGATGTACTTGTAGCGCGCCATGCGGACACTCGACGAGGGAGGAATCACACCGCACATGCCTACATGCAAACGCCCGAGTTTGCGCAGAGCCTCGACGAATCGGTCCAGTCGGCGAACCAGCGGCAAATCGTGTTGATGTGCGCCGAAGCGGTTCCGTGGCGCTGTCATCGTTCGCTCATCGCAGATGCCTTGCTGGTTCGTGGAATTCACACGGAAGACATCATGAGTTCGACGCGGCGCAAGGTTCATACGCTCACTCCGTTTGCCAAAGTTCAGGGAACAGAGATTACCTATCCGGCCGAGGCTTCAGAGAGCACGCAAAAGAAGCCGCCGGCCAAGCACTCCCGGACACAGTCCGTCGCGAAAACCATACTTAAAAAAAAGAATGAACCATGAAAACAAATAATTCTCGCTCCGGATTTGCTCCGCAAACTGGACGCCTATCAAGCCCCGCCTGCTGGATCATCGGGGCACGACGCCGGGCTTGATTTTCTTGACGTGCATTTGAATCGCACCATCAATGAACACGATCTGAACGTCATCTACATCGCCGGCCCAGGGCACGGTGGCCCAGTGCACGGTGGCCCAGCGATGATGGCCAACGCGTAACTCAAGCACACGTACAGCAAAGTCTATTAAAAAAGGTGTCTACGGAACTGGGGACAGTTCAGACCGCAGGAATTATTCGACGCGACTGGCCAGCGCATTGTTGAACTCGCGGCATTGGTGTCGACAAGAGTTACAACGAAAAAAGATGCGGCCCAGCCCTTGCAACGATGTCATGACAACCAAACAGTTGACGATGAAGGAGCTGATCGTTGGTGATGGGCTGCATCGTGATGGCGAGTGTGAAAACGGAGTGAGCGGCTATTTCCGAACCAGCAAAATAAATGAACGAGGGAACAGTTGCGGAACGAATCGGCTATGCGGTGGGCGCGTTCAGCAGCCTCTTCGAAGAATTAAACGGTTGGCGAGATCGTGAGCTTCAGCACTTTACACAGACAACGAGGAAGAGGAGAAACAAGCTATGACAATCAATCGCGTACTCACATACGTTGGCCCCAAGCAACTCGAACTCCGAGACTTCGAGTTTCCAAAGCTTGTGGACCCGAGAGGCAAAAAGTGCGATCACGGAGTCATCCTGAAGATCGTCACCACGAACATCTGCGGCAGCGACCAGCATATCTATCGAGGCCGCTTTCCCGTTCCTAAAGGCATGGTCATGGGCCATGAGATGACCGGCGAGGTTCTCGAGGTGGGTCCCGGTGTGGAGTTCATCAAGAAGGGCGACCTGTGCTCCGTGCCCTTCAATGTCTCGTGTGGACGCTGCCGCAACTGCAAGGCGCGGCACACTGACACCTGCATGAACGTCAACGACGAGATGGATTGCGGCGCCTACGGCTTCAACCTCGGCGGCTGGCAAGGCGGGCAGTCTGACTATCTCATGGTCCCTTACGCCGACTGGAACTTGTTGAAGTTCCCCGACAAGGATCAGGCGATGGCCAAGATCAGGGACCTGACGCTGCTGTCCGACATTCTGCCCACGGGCTTTCACGGTTGCGTGTCGGCGGGCGTGGCGCCGGGCACGACGGTGTATATCGCCGGCGCCGGGCCGGTCGGTCGTTGCGCCGCGGCGTCCGCTCATTTACTGGGTGCATCGTGCATCATCGTCGGCGACACGGATAAAGAGCGCCTCGCGCTGGTGAAAAGCGCAGGTTACGAAACCGTGGACCTGTCGAAGAAGGAATCGCTCGCCGACCAGATCGAGACGATACTCGGCGAGCGCGAAGTGGATTGCGGGGTGGACGCCGTTGGTTTCGAGGCGCACGGTCACGGCCCCGACGCCGAGGACGACCCGGCCGCGGTGCTCAACGCCATGTTCGAGGTAGTGCGTGCGAACGGCGCCGTGGGTATCCCCGGCGTCTACACCGCGGGCGACACGAAGGCGAAGAGCGCGGCAGTCAAACAGGGAACCTACGCCCTCGACTTCGGCAAGGCGTGGATCAAGTCGCCGCAC
>JANYFO010000426.1 GCA_025362635.1 Gemmatimonadaceae bacterium
ATACTCCCACGCAGCAACGTAGGCAAAATGTTCGTCATCACGCTTGGCTTCACCCGCATCCTGATACTCGACGCGAAAATGTCCACCGCACGATTCTTCACGATCTAGCGCATCTCGGCACATTAATTCGCCAAGCTCCAGAAAATCAGCAACGCGCCCCGCACGTTCAAGCGACTGATTGAGCGACTCTCCAGTGCCAGGCACGTTCACGTTGGTCCAAAACTCTTCACGCAATTTCGGCAATAACTCGAGGGCCTTTGTCAGACCCTCGCGCGTGCGCGCCATCCCACAGTAGTCCCAGATAATTTTACCGAGCTCTCTGTGAATAGAATCGACGGTACGTGTACCACGAATGTCTAATAACTTTTGCTGCTGCGCATGCACGTCAGCTTCGGCAGCCGCGAAGGCCGGATGCGTGATATCAACGGGCGCGAGTTTCGTACTCGCGATGTAATTGCCGATGGTGTATGGCAATACAAAGTATCCGTCCGCCAAGCCTTGCATCAGCGCAGACGCACCGAGCCTATTCGCGCCGTGATCCGAGAAGTTGGCCTCGCCGATGCAATGCAAGCCTGGAATGGTGGTCATCAAGTTGTAATCCACCCATAGACCACCCATCGTGTAATGCACCGCAGGATAGATGCGCATGGGCATTTCATACGGATTTTCATCCGTAATCCGTTGATACATGTCAAACAAATTGCCGTATCGTTCCGCGATCGTTTTTTGCCCTAAGCGCTTGATCGCATCGGCAAAATCGAGATACACGCCGAGCCCACCGGGACCCACCCCGCGACCATCATCACACGCTTCCTTCGCAGCTCTCGACGCGATGTCTCGCGGCGCCAGATTGCCAAAGCTCGGATATTTGCGCTCGAGAAAATAATCACGCTCCGTTTCCGGAATCTGCGACGGTTTGCGCGCATCGCCCTTCGCCAGCGGCACCCATACGCGGCCGTCATTCCGCAATGATTCGGACATCAAAGTGAGCTTTGACTGATGATCGCCGCTGACGGGAATGCACGTGGGATGAATTTGCGTGTAACACGGATTTGCAAATGCCGCACCCTTTTTATGCGCGCGCCAAATTGCGGAGGCATTACAAAACTTTGCGTTGGTACTGAGATAGAACACGTTGCTGTAACCACCTGTCGCGAGCACGACCGCGTCCGCCGCGTGCGACGTGATCTTCCCGGTGAGCAAATTGCGCGTGACAATACCGCGCGCATACCCGTCGACGACGACCAAGTCTAACATTTCCTCAAACGTGTGCATGTCGACCGCACCAAGGCCAATCTGCCGCTCGAGCGACTGATACGCGCCAAGCAACAATTGCTGTCCGGTTTGTCCGCGCGCGTAGAATGTGCGCGAGACTTGCGCACCGCCAAACGAACGATTGGTCAGCAACCCACCGTACTCGCGCGCAAACGGTACACCCTGCGCGACGCACTGATCGATGATACTGACTGACACTTGCGCGAGCCGATACACGTTGGCTTCGCGCGCGCGAAAATCGCCGCCCTTAATTGTGTCGTAAAACAAACGACGCACACTGTCGCCATCGTTCTGATAATTCTTTGCAGCGTTGATGCCACCCTGCGCGGCGATCGAATGCGCGCGACGTGGCGAATCGTGGTACACGAAGCACGACACCTTGTAGCCGAGCTCCGCCATCGTTGCGGTTGCGGATGCACCAGCCAGTCCCGCACCGACCACAATGACGTGGTGACGACGCTTGTTGGCCGGATTGACAAGCTTCATCGAAAACCGATGCTCATCCCACTTAGCTTCGAGCGGCCCGTCAGGAATATTCGCGTTCAGATTAAGCATGTCAGTGCATCTCGCTCGAGCGCAGCGATGCGATCGGTGCTGGTTGTGCGGTCATCGTTGTGCCGATAACGGTCGGCTCGGCAACTGGTGGCGCGTCGGGAAACAGGCCGCCCAAGGTGGCGAGCGGTATGAGCAAGAAACCAGCCGCGACGATCACGGCCAGCACGAGCGCTAACGTACGTTTCAATGGAAATGTTGCGGGACGCGCGACACCGAGCGTGCGAACCGCAGCCCATGTGCCATGGTACAAGTGCAGCGCCAACGCCAACATGGCGAGGACGTAAAATGCTGCAACCAACGGATTTGATAGGCCAGTGAGCACGTTATGATACGGATCCATTTCGCGAAAATCTGGATGCACCACACCGAGCGTGAGCTGCAGTAAATGGAACACAATGAACACCAACAACAACACGCCGCCCCAGCGAATCGTCCGCGCGGCAAGCGTGGTGACTTGCGGACGACGCTGCGCGTAATCCTGCGGTCTGGCCGCCCGCGAGAGCATGGTCAGCTGGTACGCCGAAATCGCGTGCAGCGCCACGCACACGACCAGCACTGCGCGTACGACGTACAGCAGCGGCATGCTCGTGCGCAGCAAGAGCGCGTAGTGGTGCATGGCATCCTGCCCCTTGAACATGAGCAAGTTGCCCGACATGTGACCGATGACGAAGAGGATTCCAACAATCCCCGTCACCGCCATCACGATCTTTTTTCCGATCGTGCTCTGCCAAAAGTGCTTGAGAGCGTACATAAGCGGGTTGTAAGAAAGAACCGGCGCCGTCATCAAGTGAGTGCGCCGGCCCGGTTAAATCAGAAGGAGATCACCGACATGGGCTCGCGCACTGCCTGTGCGGACCGCTCAAGTGCGGCCTGCTCTTCTGGCGTAAGCGAAATCTCAAGCACCTTTTCCAGCCCGTTGCGACCGAGCTTACAAGGCACGCCGAGAAAGAGTCCGGACATTCCGTATTCGCCTTCAAGCCACGCCGCGCACGGCAGAATGCGCTTACGATCATGCACAATCGCTTCCACCATCTCAACGGCGGCAGCTGACGGTGCGTAGTAGGCCGATCCCGTTTTAAGGTATTTCACGATTTCTGCACCACCGTCACGCGCGCGCTGCACAATCGCGTCGAGCGTCGCACGATCCATGAGCTGCGTGACCGGAATGCCGCTCACGGTGGTGTATGAAATCAGTGGCACCATCGTGTCGCCGTGGCCGCCAAGTACCATTGCGTGAATGTCGCGGACGGAGACATCAAGTGCTTCAGCCAAAAAAGAGCGATAGCGCGCCGAGTCGAGCACACCCGCCATGCCGATCACGCGTTCGCGCGGAAAACCCGTGACCTTTTTCGCGACATAACACATCACGTCAAGCGGATTTGAAACCACGATCACGATCGCATTGGGCGACGTTTCGCGAATTTGTTCGGAGACCGCTTTTACGATACCGGCGTTGGTATTGAGCAGATCATCGCGCGTCATGCCAGGTTTCCGCGCAATACCAGCGGTGATCACGACAATGTCGGAACCCGCGGTTTCTGCATACCCGTTCGTGCCGATGACGCGTGAATCGAAGCCTTCAATTGGTGCGGACTCCCATTGATCGAGTCCTTTTCCCTGCGGGACGCCTTCGACGACATCCACCATCACGACTGTTCGTCCGAGTGATTTTTCGGCGATGCGTTGCGCGGTGGTCGCGCCTACGTTGCCAGCACCAACTACGGTAATCTTGTTAACCATATTTCGATTCTCCGAACGGTTGTCTGAGCGAAGTGCGTGTCGCGTGAGTGCATCGCGTCAGGCTACGTCGTGGCGAAAGTAGTGCAGTGAAGTTAGGTCGATACACAGGAGCGAGCAACGTAGTCTGTCAGCCTCCAATTTGACTCAACGCACGCAAACCACCTACCTGCATTTGCAACAACGCGTGTTCTTTTGGTTTTTCGAGCAATGCTTTTCGAAAGAGTGGTTCCAACGGCTCTCCACGTCGCAATGCGTCGCGCAGGAGCACCTCGTGATCACCGAAGAGACACGTACGCAGACGACCATCCGCCGTGAGGCGAACGCGATTGCATGTTTCGCAATACGTATGCGTCATCGGCGTAATGACGCCAACCGTCCCTGCTGCGTTCGGTAAACGCCAATAGGTTGCGGGACCATTGCCACGTGCTGGCCCCGCGTCGGACGTGAGTGCACCGAGCGTGCGCACACGACGCAAGACCTCGTCACTGGGCACAACATGATCCCATGTAAGTTCTCGTAGCTCTCCGACAGGCATCAGCTCGATGAATCGTACATGCCACGGATGATTGCGGGTCAGTGCCGCAAACGATTCAACTTCATCGTCGTTGATGCCGCGCATGACCACCACGTTCACCTTGATCGGATGCAAACCCGCCTGCTCTGCGGCCATCGCGGCACGTACGAGATCAAACCCCAAATCGCGACGCGCAATGGAGACGACGCGACCGGGTTGCAACGAATCCGCGCTGATGTTTACGCGATCAAGGCCCGCGTCGGCAAGCGCTTGCGCCATCTCCGGTAATTTCACGCCATTTGTCGACAGCGCGATGTCCTCCACCTCTTTGATGTCGCGCAACATGCGGACGAGCGTCGTAAGTTGTGGTCGGATGGTGGGTTCGCCACCAGTAATGCGAATCCGCCGCAAGCCTAATGGGGCCAGTTGCGCGACAACATCCGCAATCTCTTCGTAGCGAAGGATTTCGGCTTTTGGAAGCCAAGGGAGCCCTTCTAACGGCATACAATATCGGCACCGGAAATTGCACCGATCGGTGACCGAGATGCGCAGATATTCGATGCGTCGACCGAATTGATCAAGCGCCGCTTCCCTCGTGGACTCGTTCATCGCAACGCTGACGACCCTGTCGGGTCAACCCACGCACGTTCGCCGTCTGCATAGTGCTCCAACTTCCAAATCGGCACGCGTTTCTTCAACGCCTCGATGATTGCGCGCGTTGCATCCAGCGCTGGAGTTCGGCGCGCATGTGAGGCAACGATGGCCACACTTACGTCGGTCACTTGGAGCACGCCAAGTCGATGTTCAATAGCAAGCTGAAGTCCAGGAGATGCGAGGTACACTTCCGACGCGATTGTGCGCAACTCTTGGACGGCCATGGTCCGATACGCCGAGTATTCAATGCCGGTGACCGCGCGTCCATCGTTGACGTCGCGCACCGTTCCCAGAAATAGCGAAATTGCTCCGATGCTTGAGCCACTTACGCGCGCGATTAACGCCGGAACATCAATCGGTTCATCAACCATGCCGACGTACAGCACTGGCGCCACCAATGAATTAGCCACCGATGAATTAGCCACCAGCCACCGGTGGAATAAGAGCGACTTCGTCACCCTCACAGATTACAGCCGTCATCTTCGTCCACGAGTGGTTCACGACGACTAACGGCGTTGTAGGAAGCATCGTTCCGCCGGGCAGCAAACGCATGGCGTGCACGAGTTCCTCGACAAGACAGGGTACAGCAATCGACACCTCCAACCGCGGTGCGCCAAACGCGTCCGCATACGACGCAAAAAGCAAAACGGGTACGCTCATGCTACGTCGGAAGATAACACCCGTCGCCTCACGCTTCGTAAAGCTCGTCTGAGTCCTCGTCGTCGTAAGAGCCGTCGTCTTCTACGCCGGCGACCATGGCGCGCAATTCTTTTGACGGTTTGAACACGGGCACAGGACGCGCAGACACTTCGACAGGCGAACCCGTGCGCGGATTGCGCGCCATGCGTGTTTTGCGCTGCCGAATCTTAAAGGTGCCAAATCCACGCACTTCGATGTTCTTTTGCTCCTGCAATGCATCCTTGATCGCGTCGAGAAAGGCATCGACAACGCGGGCGCAGTCCTTCTTTGAGATGGTCGGGCCTGCCGTCCGCGCGATCCGCGCCGTGACGTTTTCAACCAAATCGGCTTTCGTCATGGGCTCTGCTAGGGGTGCAACGCGGGTCAGCGAGGGTCGTCACGCCGCGTATCTGAAGTTCGAACGTATGACCTTAGTGCTTATGAGTCAAGCGTTTGGCTCGCGTTAGCGCGACGCGCTTGCATGGCCGTGAGAAACTGGTCGAAGAGCGGGACCGCGTCGTGCGGACCCGGCGCCGCTTCGGGATGGTATTGCACCGCGAAAACTGGGAGTGATCTGTGACGAAGCCCTTCGACCGTCCCATCATTCAGGTTGAGATGGGTGACCGCTAGGTCGGGCGCTCCCTCGACACCGTCCGCATTGCCCGCGACCGAAAACCCGTGATTTTGCGCCGTGATAAAGACCTTCCCCGACGCAAGTTCTATCACTGGCTGATTTCCGCCGCGATGTCCGTGCGGCATTTTTGTTGTGCGTCCGCCGTAGCTGAGCCCGATCAGCTGATGGCCCAAGCAAATGCCAAACATGGGCACCTGTTGCGCCGCGAGCGATCGAATCGTTTCGGGCGCGTAACTAACCGCATCTGGGTCGCCCGGTCCATTCGATAGAAAGATGCCGTCGGGCCGCAAGGCCATCGCGTCCGACGACGACGTATTGGACGGAACGACGGTCACGTGACACGCGTGCGCTTCGAGCAAACGCAAAATATTTCGCTTAATGCCATAGTCAAACGCGACGACGTGAAATGGCGCAGATGCGTCGCCGACGGTATACGCTTCGCGCGTAGAAACCTCGGTTGCGAGATCAAGACCTTGCATGCTCGGACAGGCGTCCAGTGCCGCGAGCGTCTCGCGCGTTGGTTCGTCGCCGGCCGAAATGACGCCGCGCATAACTCCGCGAGATCGCAGATGCTTGGTGAGGCGACGTGTGTCCACCTCGGTGAGCGCTGGCACGCCGTGCTCTACCAACCACTCGGGTAACCCGCCCGTTGCGCGCCAGTTGGAGTACGAGGCCGAAAGCTCACGCACTACGATGCCGGCAACCTGCGGCTTTGCCGATTCCGGATCGTCAGCGTTGACACCGTAATTTCCGATTTCTGTGGCGGTCATAACAACGATTTGGCCGCGATACGACGGATCTGTAAACACTTCCTGGTAACCGGTCATGTTCGTGGTAAACACCACTTCAGCGACGGTTGGCAGTGTCGGTCCGACGAGAC
>JANYFO010000061.1 GCA_025362635.1 Gemmatimonadaceae bacterium
CGCGATGCTCGCTGGCGCGCCTGTCGTGTATAGTCGCGACGTCGATATTCGACAGCTGCTCATTGACGAAGTGCAGCGCGTCGGAACGTTGGTGCCCGACGCGTATGCCACGCGCAATTGGACGCTCGAGCCGTCGGCCGCTGTCGCACTCGCCTATGCCGCACAAACGCACACGGCGACCACAGCGACGCGTACGCTGCGCGTTATCGTGATGAGCGATTTTCATGCAGCATTGAACGCGCGACTTGCGGCGGACGGCAAAGTGTTTGGCGGCGCAGTTGCGTTGTCTGCGGCCGTCAACCGCGCGGAGCGAGAGTGTCGTGGCGATTGCCAAAGTATTGTCGTGGACGCAGGGGATTTGTTTACCGGCAGTCCAGCCTCGGATTGGGATGCTGGTCGACCCACGGTCGCCGTGGCCAATCGATTGCATATCGCCGCTGGCGCCCTCGGCAATCACGAGTTTGACTTTGGACAGGACACGCTGCGTCAGCGGATGGCCGAGCTTCGTTATTCGCTATTGGGCGTCAATGTGCGTGGTGCGGACGGTCAGATGCCGATGTGGTTACGTGCGGATACGATTGTCACGCGAGGCGATGTGCGCATTGGCATTGTTGGTGCCGCGGGTACGCATACGCGCGCGTCATCACGGTTGCAAAATGTACGTGGCCTCGAGTTTGTCGATCCCGCACCATTAATCAGCGCACGTGTGCGGGCGTTACGCGCCGCGGGTGTTTCGGTTGTGGTGAGTCTGATGCATGACGGGGCCCGTTGCGAGCGAGAACAACCTGCCATGTGTCGCGGCAATGGACTTGACGTTGCCGCTCGTCTGACCGAGAAGCCTGACGTCTTCGTGATGGGACATGCGCACGAAAACGTTGACGTGCGTGTTGCGGGGATGCCGGTGGTGCAACCAGCATCGAGCGGGCGGGCGATTGTGATTGTCGACGTGCCGCTTGACGGCGGCCCGGTGCGCACGTCTATCCGTTCGATTTCGGCAGACTCGATTGCTGGTGCGGATCCGGCCGTGGATTCGATTGTGCAAGCGGCCATGCGAAAGGTTCGCGCGCGTCTGGATCAACCGGTCGCAATCATCGCGGAAGCGATGCCCCGCCGAGGGTCACAATTTGCGCTCGGCAACCTCGTTGCGGATGCTGCGCGTGTGGCTGGTAAAGCCGACGTTGCGGCGTGGAATACGGATGGTTTGCGGTCAGACTTGGCAGCGGGACCATTGACGTTTGGTGGCGTACATGAAATTTCACCGTTTGGGTCCTCGCTCGTCCGACTCCGATTCACGGGACGCGAACTGACCCGCGTGGTGGAACGTTGGATGGTTGGACGATCGCCGAGCGTGCACGTGAGCGGGTTGGTGATTGATGTCGATACTTCAAAAGCCGCAGGCCATCGCGTCACGCGCCTGCTGACGTCCAACGGTCGTGCGCTACTTCCGGCGCGTATTTACACGCTGATCATTAACGAGTTTATGCTTGACGACGATGATGGCCGCACGATGCGGCCCGCGCTTTCGCAGCGGATTTTGCCGATACGCGACAGCGAGATGTTGGCGACCTATCTGCGCACACTTCCACAGCCGGTGCACGTCTCCAATGACGCGCGTATTCGTGTTCTTCAGGGGGCGTCACGGTGACTGCGCCCACAGATATTCGCGTGTACATCAATGAGCGCGGTGTTTCGGTGCCGCACGGTGCGCTCGCGATTGACGCGGTGCGAGCGCTATTTCCGACGCACGCTGATGACATCGTGGCGGGCACGTCGCGGCTGACGGACAGTCGTGGGCTGCCAATTCTTGAAAGCACGCCGCTTTCGACGGGTGCCATTTTTCGTGTTGTGCCCGTTCGCGACCGACTTGAGGTGTCAGAATGAGCGACGCATTAGCCACGCTCACATCGATCGTGCGGCGGTTGCCGAAAGCCGAATTGCATTGTCATCTCGATGGTTCGTTGCGACCATCAACATTGTTTTCGTTATCCGTCGACGCGGGGCTCACAATACCGGCATCCACGGCCGAAGCGCTTGGCGATTGGATGCGCGTGGACGACGCAAGAAATCTTGCCGACTACCTCGCGCGTTTCGACGTAACACTGGCGGTCATGCAAGATGTGATCTCGTTGGAGCGCATTGCGTATGAGCTGATCGCTGATGCTGCGGCCGATGGCGTGCGATACATCGAGGTGCGCTTCTGCCCCGCGCTCAACACGCGCGGCGGCTTGTCGTTGGATGAGGTCATGACAGCGGTCTGGCGCGGTCTCGATCGCGGCGAGCGCGGCACCGGAACGATCGCACGTGTGATTGTGTGTGCGCTCCGGAGCTTTCCCGCGCCGCATTCGCTCGAGATGGCGGAACTTGCTGTGGCATTTAAACACAAAGGGGTCGTCGCGTTTGATCTTGCGGGCGGTGAAGTGGGGAATCCGGCGCACCTGCATGCAGCGGCGTTTGCCTTTGCGCGCTCGCATGATCTCGCTGTGACGGTGCACGCGGGAGAAGGGGACGGACCGCAGTCTATTCGGGAGGCGGTGCATCGGTGCGGCGCAAACCGCATTGGACACGGAACGCGATTATGCGAAGATGCGTCGCTGCAGTCGTACGTGATCGACCGACAAATTCCGT
>JANYFO010000073.1 GCA_025362635.1 Gemmatimonadaceae bacterium
CGAAGCGCTGGAGCTACTTTCGATCGTCGACGCGGGCGTGATTGACGCGAATTTGATCGAGTTGCCCAACCATCGCATCGTGTCGCGCTCGATCGACGATCGCATTGGCGCCTTCGTCGTGCTCGAAGCCTTGCGTCGCTACGCGACGAATCCCGGTGCCGCGCGCGTTGTTGCTGCGGCAACAGCGCAGGAAGAAATCGGCTATGCGGGTGGTGGTGCTCGTGTCGCGGCGCAGTCGCTCGACGTGCAGATGGCCATTGCGGTTGATGTCACGTTTGCCACCGATCACCCGGGCGTCGAGAAAAAAGAACACGGCGAGCACAACATCGGCGGTGGTCCAGTACTGACGCGCGGGTCGGTGGTGAGTCCGGTGGTGTTTCGGCTGCTGCGCGATACCGCCGAGCGATTGAAGATGCCGTATTCTGTGCATGCAGCTGGGCGCAATACAAGCACGGACGCCGATGGCATTCATCTTACGCGTAACGGTGTAGCGACGGCATTGTTGTCCATTCCCAATCGCTACATGCATTCGCCAAACGAGATGGTGTCGCTCGAAGATCTTGATCGCGCGGCAGAGCTCATCGCCGAGACGTGTCGGATGGTCACAACCGAGACGAATTTTACGGATCGGTAGCTTCGTGCGGTTTTACACTAACAACATTTACAAAATAACGCGGATTGGTTTGGTACTACGACGTAACGGTGTCCAGCAATCGCGCCGCCGCGGCAGCAACTTCTTCATCAGCGTCTGTCATCAACGTCTCAATCACGGACTGCATCGCGTGTCCACGAGCGCGTACCAGCGCCTCTAATGCAGCCACGCGCACCCACGAATCGCGCTGCGTACCAGCGACAAGTTCTTGACTTTTGGGTACGGCAATTCGCAGCAACCGTTGCACAGCATCTGCGCTTCCAAGTCGTCCAAGCGCGGCCAACATTTCGAGGGCGACGTCTTCGTCTGCTTCGCGTTGGAGTGCCGCGGCCAATCGCGCTGCAGGCGGGCGGAGTCCACCGCTTGTTCCACCCGCTAGTCCAAAAGCGGCGGCCGAGAGTCGCCGAACTTCAGCGGTCGTGTCGTCGATCTTGGTGTGCAGTGCCTGCAACGCTTTCGGTGTGCGCAACCGCATAAGTGCGCGTGCGACGGCAATGCGAATGCGATCGTCAGCGTGCGCCAGTAGTGGCAGCATCGCGACATCCGCGTGTTCCACGCCCATTTCGCCTAAGAGTGCCGCAGCGTTCCGCACCACATACCAGCGGGAATCTTTCAGCAGCTCAAATAGCATTAACGATCCGACATTAATAGCTACAATGCCGTCAAAAAATGCACGTCGACCGACCGCATCATCCGCAATGAGGAGATGGCCTATTAACGTTTCCACTCCCGCATCACCGGCGCGAGCCATCAGTTGTAACAGCGTACCGCGATCGGTGCTGCGCGGTAGACAGCGCGCTAAGAGGTCAAGCGCGCCCGGCCGCAGCAGTCGGCGAAGACCACCTTCAATAGCTAATCGGCCAGCGCCACTGCCGATAACACGCAGCCGAGCCATCAACGCCCGTGCAACGCCCTCGATCGCGACGGCATCGCCACGTAACTGTGCTTCATCAACCACGTCTACAAGCATTCGTACGGCGCTTATGATAGCGTCGTCCGTGCGCGCCGCCGCAAGTCTTGCATGAGCGCTTCCCGGTGCTGATGTCGTCGTTTCGCCGTCACGCGAACGCAGAGCGGGTGTTACCAGTACGCTCCATGTGCGCAATATCTCGTTGGCCAATGAATTACCGCCAAACGCTGCAACCATGGTCGGTGTTTCGCTTTCGCTACTGAAGCGCGGAGCATCAGCAACATTTTGCTGGGCGAGCAATCGCGCCAGGGTGAGCAGTTCACCTGGCGCCGCGCCCTCACGCACCGTGATCGAGCCAATGCCGAGCACGTTGAGACGGTTTGTGAGTCGTGCGATGACTGCGTCGCTCGCAGACGCGCGGGCACCAGGCACCGTCAACGCAGCACCATCTATCTCCAACGTATTGTTTTGCATCCGGCAGAACATCGGCCCTTCGCGTGAACGCGCCGCGAGTTGCCGCAAGGCATCGCGCACCGCCACCACTGCGGGCTCGTCGAGCGCGCCGGCAGTGCTTGGGATCGCGGCGAGATTCGTGAGCCGATCCACTAAAAGCGCGAGCGCCCGCACGACGGCGCGCGATGAACGTCCGTCACTTACCCCCCGCAATGCTGCGGCGTCGGGAGTACCGAGAGACGGTGTCCCGCGTGCGAACACGCCGAGTGGACTCACGTCGGCACCCTGGCATGTAGGAAAGTGCTAAACTTCCGGTGTCGGACGTTCTTTCTATTGGTGCGCATGCATCTCCCGCTGTTTCCCTCGTCGCATATCCGTCCGTTGGTCTCGCAAGCTATAGCAGAATCTGCGCAAGAGCACGGGTACTCGTGAGCTTACAACTATGGTCGCCCGCGGGCTACGGATATCCGCTGCCTCCCGGACATCGCTTTCCCAGCACGAAGTACTTGTTGCTGAAAGAGCGCGTGATATCGCGCGGGCTGGTGGGCGCGTCGCAACTGCATGATCCACCGTTGGCAACCGACGTCGAATTGTTGCGCGTGCATGACATTTCGTATGTGCAATCCCTGCGCGACGGTTCCCTTTCGGATGCGGCCGTGCGTCGACTTGGATTCCCGTGGAGTGCGGCGTTGGTGACACGTGCATCGCGTGCCGTTGGTGGTACAATTGCAGCGGCGCGAGACGCGCTGATACATGGGATTGCGATGAACTTGGCGGGTGGTACACATCACGCGTTTGCCGCGCACGGGGAAGGTTTTTGCGTGTTCAACGACGTGGCTGTCGCCATTCGAGCATTACGTGCCGATGGACTTGCAGCACGAATCGCGGTGATCGATCTCGACGTGCATCAAGGCAACGGCACGCATGACATTTTTCGGGACGACACCGCGACATACACATTTAGCATGCATGGCGCAAAGAACTTCCCGTTTCGGAAGGTGCCTGGCACGCGTGATATCGAGCTCCACGACGGCACCGCGGACGAACCGTATCTCGAAATGCTGGCGGAGGCGCTGCCCATCGTTTTGCGGGATGCGCGCGCCGACATAATTTTTTATCTCGCGGGCGCAGACCCGCACGAAGGGGACACGTTGGGTCGACTCGCGCTCACATTTGACGGGCTGCGTCGTCGTGACCGCATGGTGTTGACGCATTGTCGCGAAGTTGGACTTCCGGTGACCATCGTCATCGCGGGCGGTTACGGTCGGACCATCGACGACACGGTCGAGGTGCACCTTGGAACAGTGGAGATTGCCCGGGATTTCGCGTGAATGCACGGAATCGATTCACCGCGACCACATACCGGCGGTCTGATGGGATCAGATGGCAAACGGAAATGAAACGCAATGACCGCGACGGCAATCAGCGATCACCACGCTCAAATCGGCGTCTGTTGTGGTGAGTAGTTCGCTACTGTTCGCCAACATGCAGGCATCCCAACCCATCCCCGCACCACGCCTCGACGGTATGTCCACGTCGACTCCCGTTCCGCTGTACTGGCGCGAAGACGGACCGGCCAGGACATCGCCGCTCGTATTGCTGCACGGCGGACCCGGCGCACATCACGACTACTTGTATCCGCAGATGCTCGCTCTGGCGGAGTCGCATCGCCTGCTCACGTATGATCAGCGCGGGGGAGGTCGTTCGCGCGCCACCGACGCTGAACCGATCACCTGGCGCACACAAACACACGACCTCGGCAACATTGTCACAGAGTTCGGATGTGTGCCACCAACGCTCGTCGGCTATTCGTGGGGTGGTTTGCTCGCCATGCTCTACGCGATCGAGGCACGAAAAAATGCAACGTTGCCCATGCCCGAGCGCTTGGTGCTGGTATCTCCCGCTCCGATCACGCGCGAATGGCGAAATGAGTTTGAGTCCACGTTAATTGAACGGCAGCGTGCACCGGCGATTGTCGCATTACGAGAGGAACTGGCCGCCTCCGGGTTACGCGAAACCGATGTCGTCGCATTTCGTCAACGAAGTTTCGAACTGAGCGTTGCTGGCTATTTTGCGGATCCGGCAATGGCTCGCGCTTTGACTCCATTTCGTGTGCTCCAACGCGTCCAACAATCCGTTTGGGACAGCCTCGGCGCTTTCGATTTACGTTCGGAACTGCAAGATTTAGCTCGTGCCGTTCACCTGCCGGTCGTCGTCGTACATGGCAGTCAGGATCCGATTCCGCTTGCGTCATCGCAGGCGGCGGCCGAAGCACTCCATGCCGAACTTGTCGTTTTGCCAGATTGCGGCCATGTGCCGTACGTCGAGCAACCCGCTGCCCTGTTCGAGGTGATCACGCGCTTCCTGTCTTCCTGACGTTCGCCCGTACGCACTACCTTCCAACATGCCTCCATTCGGCGCTGTTACACAGACCTCGATTGCCACGATTGATGTGGACGGACATCAGTTCCGCGTCACCGTTCGCGTCGCGCACGACGGCATTGAATATGTTGGACGTCTTTGGTTTGCTGATGTCGCGTGGACAAACTCCGGCATCCCCGATCGCGGTGTGTTGCCGGGTCGCGACGAACACGAAGTGATGGGGCTGGCCCTTCGGCTGCGTCCGGACGAACTACTGCAGCGCTATCGTCGCGCGAACGCGGAGAAGCGCCGCTTTCATGGGCTGCGTCAGCTCACACTCGAACTGCTGGCAAAGATCCGTTATTTGAATCAAGTGGCACTGAGCATGCGCACGGGCTTGCTTGACCACAACGCCGCGCGACAGGAGATGGAGCTTATCGAAGCGCAAATGGTGGAACTCGTCAAGCAGGCACAGGTGTTGGCGGGCGTTGAAAGCTGAGTGCTCCTTCGCTCCTCAACGGGTAACGTGCGCGTCGCCAATGCAATGAACATTGCAGACGCAGCGCAACGACGACTGGGTTTTACGTCATACAAATCTGCGTAATTCGCGATCGGCATTTTTTGTATTGTATATTTCACGTATGGACTGCCGCGGTGCCGCTTATGCCCTGACTCAAATTGCCAGCCTCCTCGAATTACACGACGAGGATCGTTTCACCGTACGCGCCATGCATGCTGGCGCGCGCGCAGTGGCCAGTCACGGCGAACGTGACTTGGCTGAGGCGTTGTCCGCCAACACATTTGCGGCCGAGACTCTTGCGCCCGCCGCCGTTGATGTACTGCATGATTTGGCCGAATCAAATAGCTCGGCGTTACTCGAACGGTTACAAGAAGACACGCCCGAAGGATTGATGGAAATGTTGCGCGTGCCTGGGCTTGGCCCCGCGCGCATTCGACTTATTCACGAAGGCCTCCACCTCGATACACTGCAGGGCTTGGAGCAGGCCGCGCGCGATGGACGACTTGCGTCGCTACCGAAGTTTGGTGAGAAGATCGCCGAAAAAATCTTGAAGGGTATCGCCGACCTGCATGCAACCGGCGCGTATGTGTTGTGGCAACACGCGCGCGCGGAAGCAGAGCGGGCGCGGGCGGTGGTCCGAGCGCATCACGATGTTTTGCAAGTGGAGATTGCGGGCTCGATCCGGCGGTGCTGCGAAGTGGTGCGCGATATCGATCTTGTCGTGGCAGTGCGTGGGTCGCCGTCCCTGATTGCGGCCACGCTTGCCCGCTTGCTCGCCGCGCGAGCGGAAGATGGCGTGCGAATTGATCTTGTGTGCGTGCGTCCAGAGCAGTTCGCACTCGCATTCTGGCGTATTACCGGTTCCGTGGCGCACGTGCGGCAGATCACCGAGCGTGCGTCGATGCTAGGCTTTGTACTCGCCGGTGATGAGTTGCGCGGGAAGGACGGCGCCTTGTTACCCGTTTTAACAGAACGCGATTTGTATGCGCACGTTGAATTGGAGTTCATCGTTCCCGAGCAGCGCGAGGCGGCCGGTGAAGTGGAAGCGGCGGCGCGTGGACCATTTGCGCCACTCGTTACGGTGCACGATTTGGCCGGCGCGTTGCACTGTCATTCGCAATACAGCGATGGTGGCGCAACCATCGCCGACATGGCCGACGCCGCACGCGCGCGCGGACTTCGATATCTCGGCATTTCCGATCATTCACAGAGCAATCCATACGCCGGTGGTTTGTCTCGAGATGATATTTTGCGGCAGCATGACGAGATCGATGCGCTCAACGTGCAGTACGCGGTCGCGGGTATTGCGTTTCGGTTGTTGAAGGGCATTGAAGCGGACATTCTGCCGTGTGGGCGACTCGACTACGACACCACATTTCTTGATCGCTTCGACTTCGTCATCGGGTCGGTGCATACGCGGTACGGCATGAATGAGCAGCAGATGACGGATCGCGTACTGAAGGCGCTCGATGATCCGCATCTCACAATACTTGGGCATCCCACGGGTCGACTGTTGCTCACGCGCGAGCCATACGCCATCGATCTCGAGGCCGTGATTGCGAAGGCTGCGCGCGTTGGTGTCGCGGTGGAGCTGAATGCCGATCCGCATCGACTCGACATTGATTGGCGCGCATGCCGCATTGCGCATGCGCATGGCGCGTTAGTATCGATCGGCCCGGATGCCCACTCGCCGCAGGGTTTGGAGCATTTGGAGATGGGTGTCGCGATTGCGCGAAAAGGCTGGCTCGCGTGTTCGGATGTCTTGAACACGCGTGGCGTTGATGATGTGCTTGCCTTTGCGCGTGCTCGCCGGATCAGCGCTGGGCCGCGATTTGTGTCGGCAACTGCCGCGATCGCATTGCGTTGAGCGTGGCGCGAAATGGTGGTTCCCGGCAACCGGTGTCGGTGAAGCGGCCGGGAACGGCGAGTGCAACAACGACCGCGCATGTCGCGAATGACGCGACAAAAGGAAAAGTTGAGAAGGGGGTTCCCGTCAAACGGAACGCCCGCCGCACTGGACAGAAATTGTCGCAGAAGGCGCCCTTGGTCGCGAAGTCGCCGAAAACTAAGGTGGCAAAGCTTGTGGTAGCGACGATCGTTTTGGAGCGATTGAAGGCTGAGTATCCCGATGCGCACTGCGAGTTGGATTATCAAAATTCGTTTGAGTTGCTGTGCGCTACCATACTCAGTGCGCAGTGCACCGACGTGCGAGTCAACCTGACCACGCCAGCATTATTTTTGCGGTTTGGCAATGCGGGCGCCTTGGCCGAGGCCGCGCTGGGAGAGGTTGAGGAGATTGTGCGTAGCACAGGATTTTTTCGTGCAAAGGCCAAGAGTTTGGTCGGTATGGCACGCGCGCTCACGGCGCAGCACAGCGGTAACGTGCCGAACAGCATTCCCGAACTGATTGCGTTGCCAGGCGTTGGGCGAAAGACCGCGAATGTTATTTTGGGCAATGCGTTCAACATCAACGACGGCATTGTCGTCGACACGCATGTCCAACGGCTGTCTCGACGACTGGGACTTACGCGGGAGCCAGATCCGATTGGTATTGAAAAGGCGCTGATGCCGCTATTCCCGCGCGAGGATTGGGCGCTGCTCAGTCATTTGCTTATTTGGCACGGACGGCGTGTGTGTTTTGCGCGTAAGCCGGCGTGTGCGACGTGTGTGCTGCGCGCTGTGTGCCCGAGTGCGGACACGTTGACGTAGCCTGACAAATTTCGCGCAGACGCGAAATGATTGAAACAGATAGTCCGTATCCTTGCGACGGGAACAGTGCCGTACGGACTGGAATGCACAGGCAAAACACGACACGGCACGTAGCAATTCATCAGCCCGTCGTCGGCGCGTCTGTTGGTCGCGTCATTTGCACTCGTAGTTCAGGGCGTCGCTCACAGTCGTGTTGGGATTCGCGAATAACTCGCGGGCGGTGTAGACTCGCCCTCCCCCTCCGCGCTACGTTTCTCGTTCACCCGCACTATTCGCACCCGAGGATTCCGTGACCAAACTGGCCACTTTTGAGACGAACAAAGGTACCCTGGTTGCCGAGTTGTATCCGGCAGAGGCACCTAAAGCTGTGG
>JANYFO010000087.1 GCA_025362635.1 Gemmatimonadaceae bacterium
CGGCGCGGTTCCGCACTCGTATTGGTGCTCGTGGCGATGATTGTACTCACGTTTCTTTCAACCGGTGCCATTATGGGCTCAATGGAAGAGTTGCGCGTCGCACACAACCAACAACAGGAACAACGCGCACTTGCTGTTGCCGAATATGGACTGAACCAGCAGGTTGCGAACTGGACGAGCATCCGCAATCAAATGGCCAACGGCGCAATAGACTCCGGCAAGGTCGTGGTCGCGGACGGTGATACAGCGTCCGTGTCGGTCATGCGGCTGAACTCTCGCTCGTTCCTCGTCGTCTCGGTCGGGCGCACGAAGGGTGGGTCCAGTCGGCTCGAGACGCAACGTCAGGTAAGCATGTTGGTGAGCATCAGCACCGCCAGTCTCAAGTCGGCCGCCACCATCACGTCATTCGGGGCAACGTCGATCAAGGGATCGGCCAACATCACTGGCGTGAACACGTTACCGCCGGGGTGGAGTGGGTGCACCAGTTCGAACGATACCCTCGCGGTCTCGGTGAATCCCGCGAGTACGTTGAGCGTGCAAAAACCGGCCAGCCAGGCGGTGAACGGGAGCAGCAATTCCGACCCGAACACCGGCAATCTCAGCACCTACAACACGTTCGGCACCGAGACTTGGGCCTCGCTGGTGGCCAAAGCCAATGTCACCGCAAATGGCGCGAACCCATCGCCATCCGGTACATCCACGACGTGCACGATGACGACCACCAACTGGGGCGAATCGCTTCGATCAGGCGGGTACATCGCCGGCTGTACCAATTACTATCCAATCGTCTATGCATCCGGAGCCCTTTCGGTGAACGGTGGGCGAGGTCAGGGCGTGCTGATCGTAAACGGCGACTTAACGATCAACGGCAACTTCGCGTACGACGGATTGATTCTGGTCAAGGGAAACTTCAAAGCCAACGGCACGCTCAATGTTTTTGGCGCCGTGATGGTTCAAGGCACCACGGACATCCTTGGTAACGCCAACTTCTCCTATTCGTCGTGTGCGGTGACTAACGCGTTCGCCGGCCTGAGCACACCGTCGCGCACGAAACAACGGTCCTGGGCCCAGATGTATTGAGCACGACGACCAATTTACATTTTCATAAATGTCGGCTCCAGCGCCGCATCCGCTTCCACCACGACAATTTCGGTGACCGATCCACGACCGGCTCGCTCCACCCACGTCGGTACACCGTATCCGCCGCGTCGAAATACCACGCGCCATATCCCTGCTCCGACATCCAAGCGCGAATTTCTGAAATGAACGGATTGACGTAATGCTTGCCGTGCGTCTCCACGCAAATCACCGCTGGCCGACTGCGCAAGTGTCGTAAAACATACCACTCACCGCCTTCAATATCGATCGACAGCACATCGATGCTTCCGTCGTCGATCACATCAAACGTCACCGCTTGCACGGAGAATGCGTCAGACTCCGCTCGCTGATACCCGTCATTCGCTAACGCTGGTGCATCCGGCACGTTTTGTCCAAACGTGGACGCTGCCGTGCGATACAGCGTGAGTTGTCCCGCTTCATCCGCAACGGCAACGGCTTCGATGCGTACGTGCGTGTTTGTCGAGAATCGTTGACGCAGCACCGTGACAATCAACGGATCGCACTCTACCAAGGTGGTGCGTACCCCGTCATTGATCCAACCGAGCACGTTCGACGTGTCCGGCAAATACACGCCCACCTCGCACGCGTACGCGACCGGAACGTTCGCTGCCGTGACAAACTCGTACAGTGCTGCATTCATGTCTTCTCCTTGTCTGATCAACTGTCCCAACGCTCGTTCCGTCGCTTCACCACTGTTGCGTGCAGCGCATTTCCATGACGAATCATATGTCGCAGTCTCGTTTCGTAGAATCGTTGACGTTCGCGACGCGCGCGGTACCGTTGTTACAACGCGATCGCATCTGCATAAACGAACACATGCCCATCTCCCTCATGCGTAACCAATCCCTTCGCGTTATCCTCGCACTCAGCGTTGGGCTCGCGCTCGGCATGAGCATCGCCACAAGAGGCGAGTCGCAGTTCGTCGGAATGGCCGATGTCATTGGTACTCTGTGGACCAATGCAATTCGCATGACCGTGATCCCGCTTGTTACGGCACTAACGATAGCGTCAGTGGCAACTACTGGAGCAACGGCCGACCTGCGACGGGCAATGGGACGCGCATTCTCCGTATTTGTGGTGCTGCTCGTGAGCGGTGGTGTACTCGCGCTTGTGATTGGCGAGATCGCATTCGCGGATTTCGCCCTCCCGGCTGACGTAGCAGAGCGCGTTCGAGCATCCGCGACATCGGCGGGAGCAACACCGGCACTGCCAACGCTCAGTCAACGAATCATCGAGACAATTCCGGCGAATCCAATCAGGTCGGCCGCTGACGGCGCACTGCTGCCGCTCGTGGTATTTGCGTTGACCATTGGCTTTGCGCTCAAGCGAGTCGCCGTGGATCGTCGCGACGCCGTGATCAACTTTTGTCGGGGGATTTCGGACGCGTTACTGGTCGTCGTGGGCTGGGTCGTGGCCGTCGCACCCGTTGGCGTGTTTGCCCTCGCGTTTGCGCTTGGCGCGCGGCTTGGCATCTCCAGTCTTGGCGCCCTCGCGCGGTACATCGGCACACTGTCGCTGGTACTCATTGTCTTTACCGTGCTGCTGTACCCCGTGGTCGTGCTGCTTGGTCACGTTCCGTTGCGACGATTTTTTGCCGCAGCGGCACCGGCACAGGCGCTCGCGGCAGGATCTCGCTCCTCGCTGAGTGCGTTGCCGATGATGATCATCGCGGCTCGAGAAAAGCTTGGGCTTGACGCCGCAGCCAGTGGATTTGTGCTGCCACTGGCAGTCTCCATCTTTCGCGTGAATGTCCCCATCGCGTGGGTGATTGGCGTGATCTTTCTTGGGAAGGTGTACGGCGTTGACATCAGCGTCGGCACCGTGGCGATGGTCATTCTTACGTCAACGTTGCTCAGTTTCAGCGTACCGGGCATTCCCTCAGGTAGTCTATTCATTCTTGCGCCGGTTCTCGTGGATCTCGGACTGCCCGCTGAGGCGGTGGGCATCCTCATCGCGGTGGACGTCATACCCGACATCTTCAAGACGACAGCGAATGTGACGGCGCATCTGACAGCGGCCACGCTGGCGAGCAGTTCGACTCCTCGCACTGATCCGCCGGGGTGAGCGATTGATCTTATTGATGGCACTGCGGGCAAGTTCGGAGGCGCGGGGTGGGCCGTCAATGATGATGTGTTCGTAATCGGGGGCGAGCTTTGGAATTTCGCGGTGAAGGACAGGCCGATCGATCGCGACGACAGGAAACAGTGCTTCGGTTTGGCGGGCGGCGGACCAATCTCGGGCACTACCTTGCGGATCCGCATCAATCAGTAAAACGCGGGCTTTTGTCGTGAGGGCGATCGCGTGGCTAATGTGAATGGCGAGGGTTGTTTTACCTACGCCGCCTTTTTGGTTTTGGACGGAGATAATCACAGAGTTTCTTTGGTTTAGGCTGTGATTAGGATACAGGATTTTTCTGGTTTTACGATTAGCCTGATTTCAGGTTTTACAGAAATACGCTCTTGCAGATTTACAGAAATAGTTAATCAAGTAATCCCTTAATTCTTGTTTACTAAGCCTGACCATTAAGCCGAGTCCAAGAACTTTCGTATTTAAAGAAATATGTGATTACGGAAATACAGATTTACGATTTCGGTACAAAACCACTTGTAACTCAGAAGATTCAATAGTAAAGATTAGATGATACCGATACTATTTTAGTTGATGAGTGAAGAATAAAAATGGAAATTCAGTCGATGTCTGTTTATGAACGAGAAGACTTAATTGAACAACTTCAGGCCGCTAATGATGCAGATGCTAGAGCTAAATTTCAAGATCGGTCTAAGGAACTATTGTCCTGGTTTGATGGCGATA
>JANYFO010000096.1 GCA_025362635.1 Gemmatimonadaceae bacterium
GTCATCCTCGATTCGGCAACGCTCAGCACCTATCGCTGGCGTAATGTTGGTCCCGACAAGGGCGGTCGCTCCATTGCGTCAACCGGAGTGAAAGGTCGCCCGAAAGAAGCCTACTTTGGTGCGACGGGTGGCGGTCTTTGGAAAACAATGGATGCCGGTGAGAACTGGACACCGGTGACAGACGGTCAACTCACCAGCGCGTCGGTAGGCGCGGTGGCGGTCAGCGAATCAAATCCTGACGTGGTGTTTATTGGCATGGGCGAATCAGCCATTCGCGGCAACATCATGCCAGGCGATGGCATCTACAAAAGCGCAAACGCTGGCAAGACGTGGACGCACGTCGGTTTTCGTCACGTTGATGCGATTTCGAAAATTCGCATTCATCCCACAAACCCTGACATCGTTTTCGCCGCTGTGTTTGGCAAGTATAGTGTGCCGAGTGCCGAGCGTGGTGTGTTTAAGAGTGTGGACGGTGGAAAATCGTGGCGCAAAGTGTTGTATCGCGACGATAAGTCTGGCGCGATTGACATCGCCATTGATCGCACTAATCCCAGTGTGATGTACGCCGCGATGTGGGAGGCGTACCGCAAAGAATATCAGATGTCGAGCGGTGGGCCGGGCAGTGGCCTATTCAAGAGCACCGACGGTGGCGAAACGTGGACGGAAATTACGCGCAATAAGGGACTGCCGAGTGGGTTGATTGGTCGCATTGGTGTGGCCCTCACCGCAGCAAATCCAAATCGCGTGTATGCGCTTGTGGAGAACGACAACGGTGGCTTGTTCAAAAGTGATGATGCCGGTGCCACGTGGACGTTGATGAACGAGAATCGGTCGGTGCGCCAGCGCGCGTTTTACTACACGCACGTGTTCGCCGACCACAAGAACGCGGACGTCGTGTACATGCAGAACACCTCGCTGTTTCGCTCGACGGATGCCGGGAAAACAATCAATGCTATCGATAACGGCACGCACGGCGACTTCCACGATTTGTGGATTGACCCTGAAGATCCGACGCACTTGGTTGTGGCCAACGATGGCGGTGGCGCCGTGTCGACGAACACCGGTGAACGTTGGACGGCGGAAGACTTTCCGACCGAACAGTTCTATCACGTGATCGCGACGAAGGGCATGCCGTATCACATCTGTGGATCGCAGCAAGACAACAGCACACTCTGCATTCCATTCAATTGGAACGCGGGCGGCACTGGTGGGCGTGGCGGTGCAGGTGGTGGTCGTGGTGCCGCAGGCGGTCCGCCTGTTGATATCACCGCCGGCGGTGTGGCGGTGTCGTATCCGGTGGGTGGTGGTGAGCCGGGATACATCGGCGCTGATCCGAAAGACCCGGACGTGTTTTTCTCGGGCACCAATAACGGCGGCTATCTCGACAAGTACAATCGTCGAACCGGGCTCTCGCGCGAAGTAAATCCGTATCCATGGTTTTACTCGGGTGAGCCGTCGAAAGACATTAAGGAGCGCTGGCAGTGGACGTATCCGATTGTCTTCTCGCCCATTGATCCGAACATGCTGTTCGTGTCGTCACAACGCTTGTGGCGCACGCTTGACGGCGGTCGCACGTGGAAAGCGCTCAGCGGCGACCTCACTCGACACGCGCCGGAAACGCAGGAAAAATCCGGTGGTCCGATCACCGGCGACATGAACGGTCCGGAAGTGTACGCGGTGATTTTTTCTGTGGGGCCGAGTAAGAAAGATGTGAATGTGATTTGGACGGGATCGGATGATGGGTTGGTGCACGTGACGAAAGACGGCGGTAAAACGTGGGCCAACGTCACGCCGAAGGACATGCCCGACTTTGGTCGCGTCAGTCAGATCGACGCGTCGGCGTTTAGTGCCGGCGCTGCATACATCTCGGTGCGCAAACCGCTGTTGAATGACGTGTCGCCGTACATTTTCAAAACCACGGACTACGGCAAGACGTGGACAAAGATTGTGAACGGACTCGCGTCGGACGAGTACGTGCATGCGGTGCGCGAAGATCCTGCACGCAAGGGATTGTTGTACGCGGCCACGCAGCATGGCGTGCGCATTTCGTATGATGATGGTGCGGTGTGGCAGAAGTTGTCGCTCAACATGCCAGACGTACCGGTATCGGATTTGATCGTTGAGGGCAACGAACTGGTGATTGCCACACATGGTCGTGGTTTCTGGGTGCTCGACAACGTCGCGCCGTTGCGTCAAGTCACGCCCACCGTGCTGGCCGCCGGCGCACATTTATTTGCGCCGCCTGTTGCCGTGCGATCGGGCCCCGCGGTGACGTTTACCTACGCGTTGAATGCGGTGCCCAAGCGCGCCGTGATGCAGATCGTCGATTCGGTTGGCGGCATCATGCGCACGTTTGAAGTGGATACAACGCGGGCTGATACGACCGCGCGTGCGGCAGCAGGTGGACGTCGTGGCGGCGGTGCGATTTATTTGCCCGTGGCGAAAGGGTTCAATCGGTTGCAGTGGGATTTGCGCACGCAACCCATTGAAAGTTTTCCCGGCATGATTTTGTGGGGCGCCGGTACGAATGGTCCGGCCGTGCCCTCTGGTCATTACACGGTCCGATTGATTGTTGACGGAAAAACGCTTGACGCACCACTCGTGGTCAAGCGTAACCCGCTGTTGCCCGAGGTCACCGATGCAGACTTGCACAAGCAGTACGCGTTCGGGCGTCAGGTGCGAGACAAAGCCACTGTTGCGAACAACGCCGTTATCGCGATTCGTCGGGTGAAAGCGCAATTGGCGCAGCGCCTCACGAAAGCGGCGAACGATGCGGCGCTGGTGTCAACCGGTGCGACGTTGAAAACAAACGCGTCGGCAGTTGAAGAGACCGTGTATCAAGTGCGCAATCAAAGCGGACAAGATCCACTCAACTTTCCGATTAAGGTGAACAATCGCATTGCCAACTTGCTCAGCATGTCCGAGCGTGGTGATGGTCCGCCCAACAACAGTATGCCAGAGATCTTTGGTATTCTGACCAAGGAGCTTAAGGGCTACACCGATAAGCTGGATGTCGTGTGGAAGACGGACCTCGTGGCCGTGAACAAAGAGTTGGCGCGATTGAAATTGCCGCCACTCGATCCATCCTGCACGAAAGTAGACGGGTGTGTCGTGGTGCCGTAAACGTGGCTGCGGTTGCTGTTGAGCTATGACGCAAAAAAGACTGGCCGCGAAATTTGCGGCCAGTCTTTTTTGCCCGTAACGTCGCCCTTACATCCGCACACCACCAATCGCCC
>JANYFO010000103.1 GCA_025362635.1 Gemmatimonadaceae bacterium
GGCGCCGGTGGTGTCGACCACGACGGCGGTGGTCACACGCGCTGATCTCGCGGCAGCATATCTCCGTCTTGATCATGTGACATCGACAAAAATCATGGATGACAGCACGCGTGCGGCAGTCAGTCGCGCGTTTGACAAATCCACACTGAATTTTTTCGGCGGCAGATTTTCGGTGGCGGTGACAACGATTGATTCGCTGACGGTCGCGCTCTCGGGTGCTGCCATCGCGCCAACGCCAGTGTTGAAGCCGCGCGTGCTGCATGGTCAACTGCCATCCGTCACACGCGACGCATTGTTCGCACGACTTGCCAAGATCGATTCGACAGGATTGTTAGCGCAGGCGGTCGTTTCTGCACGCGCACGTGCGGCGTTACTGGTGGACGTACCATCATCCGACCGAAGCGCAGAATTTCTCAGCGAACCATCTGCGCTCGCAAACGATGTCGATCGTGAAGTGTCACTGCTGGAAAAGGGGAAGAACCCGTATACCGCGCGTGTCGGCGACGTCTGGCGCACGTATCGCGGTGCGAACGGTGCGTTCATCCCGTTTCGTTTAGTGGCATCGGCCGCTGTTGTGCGCGCAAAGCAGCCTGTTCCGATGCTCATCGTGCTGCACGGTGCCGGTGGCGACGAAAACATGTTTATCGATGCGTATGGCGCGGGTATTACGTCAACGCTCGCGAAGAATCGTGGCGTGTTGCTCGTCTCACCAGCAACCACTGCTTTTGCCGCGTCTCCGGAAAATCTCGACGTACTCTTGTCTATGCTGCGGAGTGAATATCGCGTGGACAATGCACGTATTTACCTGCTCGGACATTCGATGGGCGCGGGCGCGGTGGCGCGGCTTACGCAACAACGACCGAACGTCATTGCCGCAACCGTATGCCTGGCGGGGGGATCTGCGGTCACGGTACCGAACGCGCCACCGATGCTCTTCATCGGCGCGGAACTCGATCCAATAATTCCGGCAAAGGCGGTGCAAGCAGCGGCGATTGGTACGCCGAGTGCGACATATCAGCTCGCGCTGCACGAGGGGCATACGATGATGGTGCGCAACGGCGTTCTTGTTGGCGTGCCGTGGTTGTTGGAACGGCATCGGTGATGGACGTATCACTCTCGCTCGTTTTGGTCGTGGTGGGAGCGCTTTTGCTCGGACTGGTGTGTGGCGCCGTGTTGACGTGGCTCGTGCATCAACGACTCCTCGTGTCCGAGATCGCACGCGCATCTAGTGACGCGACGGCTCGCGCCCGCGAAGATTTGGCACCGTTGCGCGAATCACTCGTGCGTCACGAGGCGGAGGCATCACTCACGTTAAGGCACGGAAACGTTGCGGAGTTGCTGGCACCTATTCGCGAGACGCTCGCACGGTACGATGATGTACTCGGGCAAATGGGTCGTGCGCAGGCGCGGACAGCGGGCGCGATTGGCGAACGTCTCGATGCCGTAGCGCTCGGCAGCGAATCGCTGCGGCGCGAGACGCAACAGTTATCGCAAGCGCTGCGTGCACCCACTGTGCGTGGTCAATGGGGGGAGTTGCAATTGAAGCGGGTGTGCGAGCTGGCAGGTATGCTTGCGTATTGTGATTTCGAACCGCAAGTCACTGTGCGAAGTGATGATGGCGTCCAGCGTCCGGACGTGGTGGTACGCCTGCCTGGCAATCGTCGCATCGTCATTGACGCGAAGGCACCGCTCACGGCGTATCTTGAAGCGACGGGTGCCCTAGATGATCGGACGCGTACGGCACGACTCGTCGAGCACGCCGCACACGTCCGCGGTCACGTGCAGCGCTTGTCGGCAAAGAAATATTGGGCGCAATTTGACGACGCGCCCGATTTCGTTGTGTTGTTTCTGCCCGGGGAAGCATTTTTTGCGGCGGCGCTTGAGGCCGACCCGTCACTGCTGGAAGTGGCAATGAGCGAGCGCGTCTTACTCGCAACGCCTACCACGCTCATCGCCTTGCTCAAAGCGAGCGCCTTCGGTTGGCGACAAGAACGTGCGACCGAAGATGCGGGTCGTATCGTCGCGCTTGCCCGTGAATTACAAGAACGTCTCGTCACATTTGACGAACAGCTCGGCGATGTTGGTAAAGGGTTACAACGCGCGGTCACTGCGTACAATCGCGCCATTGGTGGATTGGAATCACGCGTGTTGGTGAGCGCGCGGAAGCTCGGTGAGTTGGGTGTGGACGGCAGCGCGCTTCGGACACCGATGTTGGTGCACACGGTGGTGCGGGAAGAGGTCGGGTGATGTGGGTTACGCCGACATTTGCATCACTACAACGACCCCAACAAATCATCGATCGCTTTCCGATCTGCGTCTTCCAGCTCCGCACCGTGAATGATGCGCTGCAAAATGTCGACGGCCTCCGCCGCAAGGTCATCCGGATGCCGGCGATCTTTCGCGAAGCGCACAATGTGACCGAGTAGAATGGTCTCAAACGGTGCAGGCTCCGCATCGTCGCCATCATCGTCATCGTCATCGTCCGGTTCCGCATCACGCGCGGCTTCGTAGCTCGGCACACTTTCCTTCCACGGTTCTGACGCGTGCGCATTGGCGTCTAGGGCCGTTCGCGGAATCAGCGCAAAAAGTCGACACTGTAAACCCGGCGCCTCCTCGTACGCAAAGAGGCCGAGCGGAATGGGCGCTTCAAACAGTTTCAGTTCAAGCAACCGTTCGATTGCTTCGGGCGCCATCGCGCTCCGTGCGATAAGGCGCCCGCCGATGTACGCCGCGAGTGCCGACGACTCCGGCGCACGCGGTTCATCAAGGCGCGAAACCAAAATGGAAATAGGTTCGCGCGTCGTGACAAACACGGCGGGTTTTGCATCACTGTTGTCGTGGTCACCCAGCGGATTTCCGTCCGGGATGTCGAAATCTTCAGGCGGCATACGGAGAACGTAGCGTGGTGGTCAGAATGGTCGGCCGATCGGCAGATTAGACACCGGACCGCATGCACGGTAGTGCGACGTACGTGTTCAGTTGCCCGGCGCGAGATCACCGACATCGGTGCCGTCGAACACCGTGCCGAGCCAAAGGATCACCGGCCAAATTTCTACCGCTAAGACGGCACAGCCCATCACGGTTCCAAAGACGATCGCCCAACTGCCGAGTGCTGTGTCAAGCGTGCTACTCAGCCAAACGATGAGCGCGCCAAGCCCAACAGGAAACACAAGCGCAACCGCCGCCACTAAGGATGTCGCACCCGTCGTAAGCAAATTTTGCCCCATCGTTTCAAAGCCGCGCGCTTCCGTACCTAGGCGCACCCACGCCGGAAACAGCAACACGGTGCCATTTTGGATGGTGAACATCAGCGCGTTGAACACCGGGACAGCGATCGCAATGGCTATCAACATCGGTATCGTCGCGCCGCTACTTTCCCATAATTGTGGATTAATGAGCAGCATCACGATCGGCACCGACATTAACGACCAGACGGTAATGGAGTGCAACAGCGTCACTCCCGCAATTTCGGCCGCAACAATCCGGTGACCGGGCAACGGCCAAGTTTTTAAAATGGAGAGACGTCGTAAGTCGAGTCGTAGATCAAACCGCATCCAGAGCGGTCCCAAAAAGAGCAACATCACGCCCCACGCAGCAGTCACTCCAAGAAATACATCGCCTGCTTTGGCCGATGACGAACGTGTTGCAATAGCTAACACGATCAAACCACCGGTGAAAATAATGAGTTGTGTGCGCCACGCACCACCGCGAAGGGCTGCCGCAAAATTCTTCCACGCGATGGCCACTTCGGGTCGACCCGTCAACGCCAATGATGGAATGCGTGCAAGTTTCCCTTTGCGTGAACGCGATTTGCCCAACTGTGACGATCGAATGCGTAGCAGCCGATCGGCGCGATGCTGCGTGGCTTCCAGCGCAGCCTCCTCAAATGCGGCATCGAGGCGAATAACCCAGAAGTAGTGCAGCAGCAAAATCCCAATGGCCACTGGAATTGTGCGAAACCATACAATTGCGGTGGTCGCAAATACTGGTTCAAGCACGACGCGCGCCGGCCATAAGGCGATGGACGGCAACGGACGTTGAAGCGTAACCAAGACCGCCGTGATGACACTCCGCACGCCGTCCTGCGTTGCGGCGCGCAAGACGGGAAGCTCAAATATGAAACCAACCACAACGGCGGTCACCATTGCACTAAACACCAACATCGGAAGCACACTACGCCGACGTCCAGGCCCTTCGTGCTCTAACGCATTCGCGCGTACGATTGAGGCGCCGAGTCGATGCAACGCCAACACGGAAAACACCACCCAAAGTGCGAGACCACGACGCCAGCTAGCCAACGAACCACCACCACCACGAAGCAGCACCGACCAGATCAATGTGTTGAGCAGTATTGTGAGTTGTGTGCGAAGCAGCTTTGTATGCACCAACGCGCGTCGCGAGACCGGTGCAGAAAAGAGGAATTGCACCTCGGCAGGCGTAAAGGCTAGCGCACTGCGATCCGATCCAAACAGCCACCAGCGCGCGGCGGAGAGCAACGCAAACAGCGCGAAGACTGGAATCGCTATTTCGGCGCGCATGATGCTGGCGAACGGCCCACCGCCGAGCCTCGCGTTGCGGAAGAGCGCCCACCATAAATACAGGATCCCCAGTACGACTGCCACGAGGTAACGCGGACTGCGCGCCCGTGCGAGCTGTGCACGCAGTCGATTGGTCATCGTACGTGCATACAAAAAACGCAGCGCTGACACGGGCGACGGTGTTCGACGGGACGCGTCCTGTGGCGACGCGTCCTGTGGCGACGCGGGTCGCGCGACCACAGGTGTCGGATCAGAATGCAGCGTCACGTGGATGCTGACGACGTCTCGTCACCGGTCAATGCGAGAAATACTTCTTCGAGCGAGCGACCAGCAAGCGCCGGACGCGCCGCCACAATATCCGCGATCGTGCCAAACGCGACACTTTCACCAAGTCGTATGACGAGCAGGCGCGTGCACAGCTCTTCCACCAAATGCAATAAGTGAGAACTGAGAATCACCGCGGTGCCCTCGCGCGCACGGGCGGCGATCGTCTCTTTCATCCGACGTATCCCGACCGGATCGAGACCCGTCAGCGGTTCGTCAAGGAGTAACGCCGCGGGACGATGCAACAGTCCACACGCGATGGCCAACTTTTGCTTCATGCCGCGTGAGAGCTCTGTGGGAAGCGCGTCACGCTTTGCCGTTAGCTCCAATTCTTCGAGCAGCACAGGGATGCGCGGCCCCGCGTCCGTCACGCCATACAGTCGCGCCACGAACTGCAAATGCTCGGTAACGGTGAGATAGTCAAAGAGTTGGGGTTCATCAGGGATGAACGCAAGACGCGCCTTCGCACCAACCGGATCTTTCGAGAGATCGATGCCGCCAATGCGGATTGAACCCGACGTGGGCTGCAGAATGCCCGCCATCGCGCGAAGGGTTGTCGTCTTCCCGGCGCCATTCGGTCCCACCAGCCCGAGGACATCGCCTGGCTGCACAGTAAATGACAGCGAGCGCACGGCTACCGTCTCGCCGTACAATTTCGTATAGTTTTCAACGTCGATCACATCGCTCCCGTATCGTTGCCAGCGCGTATGCTAGTGATGAAGGAAGTATCGCGCTCATCAACATTAGAGGCTATCGTCCAATTACTCCATCTGCTGCGACCTGGCATGTCACTTTGAGCCAACCGATCCAATCGACCTCGTGACCGAAGAGACTCCGTCACAAATCGCCCACGATGTCTTCATCGCCCGTCAGCCGATCTTTGACGTCAGCGATCGGCGGGTGGCTTATGAACTGCTCTATCGCGCCAATCAACACGCCACCGATTCGGGGTTGATTTCTGCTGACGCGATGTGCAGTGACACGGCGCTGCACGCGGTCGTGTCGATCGGGCTTGATCGGTTAACCAGCGGCCATATCGCGTATGTCAACATTACACGCGAACATTTACTGGGCGAGCTGCACAAGATCTTTGATCCGGCAGAGGTGGTGATCGAATTGCTGGAATCGATCGAGGCCGAGCCAGAAATTATTGACGCGTGCGCGCGGGCTGTGGCCGACGGATACACGCTCGCGCTGGATGACTACGATGGACGAGCGTCACTTGACGCATTGCTGCCCTTCGTCAAGATCATCAAAGTCGACGTGCTCGGCGCCACGCGCAGCGAGCTCGAACAACGTCTCGCGCGCGTTCGCAATCGCGGGCTCACGCTGCTCGCCGAACGCGTTGAAACACTGGAGATGCGCGCCCTGAGTACGGAGCTCGGCTGCACACTATTTCAAGGGTACGTATTCAGTCGCCCAGAAACAGTAAATGGTCGCGCGATATCCGTCCAACAATCGGCCATGTTTAGTATCGTGTCGTTGCTCGGCAAACCAGACGTCCTGGATGGCGCACTCGAAGATGCGTTTCACTCGCACCCCGCGTTGTCGTTCGCGCTCTTGCGCATCGTCAACTCCGCGTCGTTCGGCGCACGCTCGGTTGAATCAATTGGACACGCGATTCGGTTAATCGGTCGGCAGGCGCTTTCGCGGTGGATGATGGTGATGATTGTTGCTTCAGTTGCCGCGCAAAGCCCGATCGCCAGCGAAGCGGTGACGCAGGCACTCGTTCGCGGCCGATTCTGCGAACTTTTGGCACTCGGAGGCGCGATCGATCCGTCGTCGCAATTCCTCGTCGGGTTGCTCTCGCGGATTGACGTGCTGATGGGCAGCCCCATGCATATGGTGCTGGAGCAACTTCCAATTGCGCCTGAGGTACGGGATGCGCTGTTACACGCGAGCGGCCCCCATGCGCACGTGCTCGACTTCGCGCGCGCGTATGAAGCCGGCGATTGGGCAGCTGTTGATGCGTTAAGCAATAACAACGCGCAGTTGCACGGCGAACTGCTCGCGATTTACAGCGAGGCTACCGCATGGGCGACCGAGCGACTCGCGAGTGCGTCATCAACCGATTGACAACGCACCGCACCTGCGGCTTACGGGTGCGGTGGTGGCGAGACTGGCATTGGCTGCGCGACGGGCGTTGACAGCGCTTCTACTTTCGACGCCGCCAGCGTTTCTGAGGTACCGTCGCCCTCGGGCGGCCGACTAAACGGCAGCAAGATGGAAATCCGTCGATTTGACGCAGACATTGGGTCATTCAGCACCCGTGGCTTCGTCGCCGCGTATCCGCGCACTTCAACTATGCGCCCCTCGCCGAGCCCAGCACCTAACAACACGCGGCGTGCCGCGTTCGCGCGATCCGCCGACAATTCCCAATTTCCATAGCTGCCGTCGACGCCAAATTTTGCCGCATCTGTATGGCCTTCGAGGACGACGGGATGTTGCAATAGCACCAGTTCGCTCCCAATCAACTGTAGCGCAAGCATCGTTGCGGACTTCATACGTGCAGATCCACTCGGAAAATACGTATCCCCGGCGCCTGTTTCCACGAGCTCAATGCGCAAACCTTCGTTGGTGATCTGCACGTCCACCAGTGCGTTCAGCTTCTTGAGCGAATCGCTTTTGGCGAGCTTGTCTTGAATCTGCTGCTTGAGCGCTTCGAACGTGCGCTGTTCACTCGATCGCACCAACATGCGCAACGGCGTACGCTGCACGTTCGATGGTGATGTCCCGGTCGACAACGGGCTCGAGCCAGCGCCATATCCCTTCTTATAGCCGACGGGGTTCGCGAAGTATCCCTCGATTGCCTGTTTGGTTTTGTCGTCCATACCGAGAATCCACATTACCATAAAGAATGCCATCATGGCTGTCACGAAGTCGGCGTAGGCAACTTTCCACGAGCCACCGTGATGACCGCCGCCTGCAATAATCTTCTTCTTGACGATAATGATCTTTTTTCCCGCATTGCGCGAAGCCACCGTTACGCCGCCTTTTTGCGCGTGAGCTCTTCAAGCTCGGCGAAACTGGGTCGTTCGTGCGGCTCAACATTGCGTCGTGCAAACTCAACCGCGGTCATTGGCGCATCACCGCGAGCAAACGACAGCAGCGCTGTGCGTACGCATAACATGTAATCATGCTCAGCGTGAATCCGACTTTCGAGCGCCTTCGCGATTGGACTAAAGACGCCGTACGCGAGCAAAATGCCGAGAAACGTACCGACGAGCGCCGCCGCGACGTGCTCGCCGATCTCCGACGCTGCACCACCGATCGCACCCATAGTAATGATGACGCCAAGCACCGCGGCCACAATGCCAAAGCCTGGCATCGCATCGCCGACGGCCGTAATTGCATGTGGTACTAACATCGCCTCGTGATGATGCTTTTCAAGATCGACGTCAAGAATTTCCGCGAGATTATGATCTTCCACCGTTCCCGTCAGCAATACCTTCAGCGTATCGCACAACAACGATACCGCATGATGATTTCCCATAAACGATGGATACTTTTGAAAGATATCGCTCGATTCTGGATTCTCGATATGCGACTCAAGGCCGACAAGACCGTCCTTGCGCGCCTTCTGAAAAATATCGTACAGTACCTGCAACAGTTCCGCGTATGCGGTGGCGCTAAACGGATTTGGCTTTAACAATCCCATCGTTTGGCTCACCGAGGCCTTCAACACCGACACCGGGTTCGCAATGATCATGCTGCCCAGACCAGCACCCCCGAGCACCAGAAACTCGTTCGGCTGAAAGAGCACACTCAGGTGCCCGTGGCCCATGACATAGCCGCCGAGCACTGCACCCATCACGATCACGAGCCCTACGATGATAAACACGCGAACAGTCCTGGAGTGCGAGTGGAAGAATTAGTCGCGAGCAGCCGCGAGGGCGCGGCGCGCTGGCTTGCTATACATGACGAACTGCTCCGCGGGCTGACACACGCGCTGAGCAACCGCGTTGCGACGATTTCGGCCGTCGCGCAGATGATCGGGCTGACGAATCAGTCCGATGAGCGATCGCCGCACATGCTGCGCGTCGAAGCCGACCAGCTCGAGCACCTCCTGCACCTTTTGCGATTGCTGCCGCGCTACGACCGTGGCGAAGCTGAGCCAATCATGGCGTCCGATGCTGCGCGCTCGGCGATCGAGTTGCACACGTTTCACCCGACACTGCGTGATATCGCGTGCGAGTTGATTGTCAGTGACGATCTCGCACCGGCGTGGGCCGATCCCTCCGCGCTGCAACACGCGATTGTCGTCGCTCTCACTATCGCAAAGCGGAGTGCCGGTGCACTGGGGGCTACGCAGGTCCACATTAGCAGCACACCGGACATCGTGCGCGTCGACGTCGTGCGTACGATGACGAACGCTGTCGTCGAGAGCGTTGACATTGGCGCCGAAAACGTATTCGATATCAACGCTGCGCACTGGCTCGTCGAGACGTGCCGTGGCCGCGCATTCGCGATTGAAGATGGCTGCCGTATTGAGATCACGACCCTCGCCTCCGAGCGAGCGTCGCGACAGCGATAGACCGTTCATCACGTCACGACTTCGGTTGGCGCACTACCGAGCATCGCTCGCAGTGCGTCGGTGGGCATGGTCATAGCGCGTTGGTTCTCTGTGGCGATCTGCTGCGCAATCTCACCGCGCAAAATCTTCACGTCGGGAGGTGCTTCAATACCAATGCGCACCCCACCGCGATCGCACGACACCACGACAATGCGAATACCGCCTTCAATCAAGATAGAATCGCCTTCGCGACGTCCGAGAATGAGCATGATCGTTAGCGCAACTGTAACAGCGTTTGCATCATCTCATCCATCGTCTTGATTAGCTTGGTCGCGGCTGTGTACGACTGCTGCAGCTTCAGCATCTGCACTAACTCTTCATCCGTGTTCACACCACTCACCGCTTGCCGACGCGCCTCACCTTGATCGGCTAAGGCACGGTAGGACGTGGCATTATCCGTTTCACTTTGAACTTGCGCGCCAAGTCCAGTGACGGTCGCTCGGAGAAAACTCAGGAACGACCCTGTCTCGTTCGCGCCACCGGGCGTGGTGAAGCTCACCGCGGTCACATCATTGCGAAGCAGGGCGATGGCTTTCGCCGTGCTATTATCCATTGGTGCCATGATGTCGCGACTCGACGCGATCTTTGAAGCGTCGCCGGCGATCACGCGGTCAAGCTTGATCGTGCCAGCACGCACGGGATTTGCAAGCGTGCCCGCGTCAAAGAAATTGCCGGCTGCCGTACCCGGAATAGTCGTACCGCTAAAGACAAACCCCTGCGTGTGTTGCGCGTTTACCGCCGTCACCAGCGATCGCGCCATTGCATCTAGGCGACCACGAATACCGGGGATATCAGCATTTATATGTTGCACAATGGCGCCGAGTTCCCCGCCCAACGGTTGCAACGTGTCCGGCGAATTGCCGAGCAACACTCTCACCGGGATATCACTTGGTGTGACAGCGGGTGGCGGTTGCGGCGAGACAAACTGCACGCTGAGCGGACGCGACGTGCTGCCGTCAACCAAGGTAGAGTTTCCAATCACGACCGTCGCTGCACCGTTGGCCTGCAAGCTCACGCGCGTTCCAGCAATCTTTGACAACTGGTCGAGTCGCAAATCACGCTGATCGCGCAAATCGTTTGCGGTGTTGCCGTTGGATTCAGACGTGACAATACGATCGTTCAGCTCCGCAACTTGTGCCGCAAGACCATTAATCTGCGCAATCGTATTTGTCAGTCGTTCGGTGGAGGTCGCGCTTTGTTGCGTCAGTTGCGTATCGTAATCGTTAAACAATCCCGCCAGTTGTCGACCGCGTTGCTGGACCACGACCTGCGTCGAGCCATTGTTCGGTGACGTTGTCAAGTCACTGTACGAACCCCAGAACAGATCCAATGCGTTGGACATGCCAGCGTCCGTCGGTTCTCCAAACACACTCTCGACCTGTCCCAGCATATCCCGACGCATTTCGGCGCCACCAGCATGCGCGCTCGCCGCACGGAAGCTGTCGTCGAGGAATGCATCACGTTTGCGAGTAATGGTATATACAGATACACCAGTACCCACGCTGCCATACGACATACGTAGCGGCGTGTTCGCAGACATCTGCGCTTCTTGTCGCGAATAGCCGGGCGTCTCTGCATTCGCGATGTTTTGCGAAATTGTTTGCAGTGCCTGTTGATGCGCGAGCAGCGCGCTGTTCGCGATGCTGAAGAGCCCGGAAGACATATCTCAGACGGTCCGGTTAACCAGCATGCCGCGCGACGCGGCTGCGGATGATGCTGCGGCACCTTCGTGCGCATATGTTGATGCCGTGCTTGGCGCACCCACCAGCGTACGCACATGCTGATCGCCCGAGCTCAACGCCTCGCGCAACAGTTTGCGATTCATGCCAACCTCACGTGTGAGGAGGTCAGCCGCTTGCTGCAAGCGCAGGCGCGCATCACGCAAACGACCGTCCATCTGCTCTGCGAGCAATGCTTCGAGGTCGCGCAATGTGCAGTCCTCTGCACCGCCCAACAGCAGATTGAGTTGCCGACGGCGCGTGCGCGCTTGGCCGAGTGTTGCGAGGATGCGATGCGTGGAGAACGTACTGTCATCAACACCTTGAATGTCATCCACACTCACCGCGGCACGCTGTCGACGCATCTGCACGATGAGATCATCAAGCAGTCGTCGTTCACTGACCAGCGCATCGTGCAGCGCATCGAGCAATGCGGCGCTCGGTGGTCCATGACGAGATGTCGTATCTTGGTTAATCATGGTCATCGACATCAGAGAACAAATGAGTCAGAGTGTGTGCCAAGCGTTGGAATATCTGGAACGAGTGTCGCAGGCGTGGCGATCGTTGTTGGCGGCACCCCACCATGTCGCAATTGCCGATAGAGCGCTTCGCCGATTCCCCCTTTCCACTGATTAGGAGTTTCGGCAGCAAGATGCTGATCCATCAGCGAAGTAAAAATGTCTTCACCCGATCCGCCTGAAACGATTCCGTCCCCCTGCGGAACGGTGTCGCGCATCGCCTTGAACAGCTGTTGCACGAAGACGCCTTCCAAATCACCTACGGCCTTCTTCAACTTGGCGTCTGGCTTCGCGGGCACCGTAGGTGTCGTGGCGTTAGGTGTCACAACAGCCTGCACATTGATACGCGCTCGGACGGGATCAATCATCTGACGATCACCTCAGCGGTAAGTGCACCGACCTCTCGGAGCGCAGCAAAAATTGCGGCAATCTCGCTGGGTGGCGTGCGAACCGCTTGCAGCGCCGTCGCGATACGTTGCACGGACGTGCCCACCGGGAGCCGCACGCTGCCAGGAATCGGACTCATATCTGTTGCCGTCTCCGCGCCAATGGCCAGCGTGATCGCCCCATGACTGATAGTCGCGGCCCCAACAAGCATCTCGCCGCCGGCAATGACACTTCCGTCTTTACTGTCGATCATCAATCGCGGAATACGCTCCGGCTTGATCGACAATTCGCGGATTTTTGTGTACGCGGTTGGACGATTTACCGTGTCGGCAAGCGTGACCACCACAGAGCCCTCGTCCTCGACCGACGCCGTCTTCTCACCGAGCGACGCGTTGATGGCCGTCGCAATGCGGGTTGCCGTGCCGAGGTCAGGTTCGCGCAACAAGAGTCGAGACACGGCGCCAACCACGGGACGCGGCAAATCCACATCAAGCACCCCACCCGTCGGAATGCGCGCAGACGTTTCCACGGTCGGCACGTATCGTGTCGTGGAACCACCGTCGCTCACGAGCAACGAGCCTTGCGCGGTTGCAACGGCCGGACCGTTTGGATCCGCGACAAGCGGCGTCATATACAACACACCGCCGCGGAGTGATCGTGCATCGCCCATCGAGGAGGCATGAATTTCAAAACGACCACCAGCGCGCAGAAATGGCGAGACTTCCGCGGTCACCAACACAGCCGCCACGTTACGCATACGAATGAGATCGGGAGGCACTTCAATGTTGAAGCGACGCAAAATATTCACGATACTTTGTACGGTGGGTCCACCGCTTTGACCGCCGATTGCGCGATCACCCGTGCCATCAAGGCCGATCGCCAACCCGTAACCAACTAAGCGTACGGGCAGCGCTCCCTCTGGCGACGTGAGATCACGGATCTTTACATCTCCCTGCGCGCGTGCGACGACGGGCAGGAGGACGAGCGCGGCGAGCGTCGTCGCCATGCACACAACACGTATGGGCGTCATGGCCACAACGCTCCTAATACTTTGCTCACGATGCCTTGTTTCGGTGTGCCGAGCGGTCCCGGCGAGGTGTAGGCGAGTTGCGCATCCGCGACTCGATTGGATTCGACCAAGTTTTGCGTCGATACATCTTGTGCGCGCACCCATCCGGTGAAAACGATATCCTGCGCCGCCTTATCGACGTCGATTTTTTTATGACCCTTTAGCTGCAGCAAACCACTCGGTCCAACCGCAACGATGCGAACACTCATTTCATTCTGAAAACGATTCTCGCGCCGTGCAGAACCGCGTTGTTGTTGATCCGCGTTATTGCGCGAGTCCAAGCCGCCGCCTTTCGAACCGCCGGGCAAGTTGGCGGTGACTGCCAACCCGCGTGTGCGTGTATCCGAGGCGCTATTCTCCTTCACGGCGGTCGAGATGGTGTAGTCGTCGATCAGCACCGTAATGATGTCGCCAACGACAAACGCGCGACGATCGCTGCTCCATGATTCTCGCGGTGCGCGCGCAGCGACGACCGGAACAGCAGTCGCACCTGTAGGTGCCGTGGTGGACGTCGCGGCCGGAGGCGTCTGCGCGAACAGCAGAGGCGCACAAAGCGAAAGTGCGGCGCTCAATGTGATGACACGCATCAACGTGATAGTGCGAGGGGAAACAACGGGAAGGTGCATGAAAAGCTCGGTCATCGGAGACGAACCGTGTTTGGCGCAATCGCTACACCGTCGAGACGACGCATCTGATCAACGCGCACACTGACCGGTGCACCCAACGCGGCACTGTTGGTTGCCACGCCAATGAGCACGAGGCGCACTGAGCCATCCTGCCAGATCGCTGTGACGGTCGCGCCGCTCGCCACAATTGGTGGTGCACTTACCGCAGGCGCGCGTAACACTTCGCCCGCCGCAATCGGCCGATGCGTCACCCAACCGGGCAGTGGACGCGTCGTATCTGGTGCGATGCCGTTCCAACGCCAGACGATCGTGGTGTCCAACAACGCGATATCGTTGGCGTGCAACGTGTCGCCGCGTTGCAGCGCGCGCGTGGCAACGGGTAGCGTGACGCGCACTGTTCCTCGCGCCACCGCCATCTGTGCGGCAACAGAGGTTGCGGTACAAAGCATTGCGAATGACAACGCAACTACACGCCGGTGCAACATTACCGCGTCATGTTGTTCGCCATCTGACCCATCTCATCCGCTTGCTTAATCGCCTTTGAGTTGATTTCGTACGCGCGCATCGCCGTAATCATGTCGACCATCTCCTGCACGATCTCGACATTGCTTCCTTCAAGAGCGCCTTGCTGTAGATGTCCCATACCTGAATCGGCGGGAAATCCAACGACAGGCTGACCTGACGACGCAGTCGGCGCGAAGAGGTTCTGGCCGAGCGACAAGAGGCCCGATGGATTCGCGAATCGCGCAAGTTCAATTTTGCCAATTTCTGTTGGCCGGATGTCCTGCCCGCGGCGTACCGTCACGATACCCGTCGTGGAAATTACGATCTCTGACGCATCCGCCGGTACACGAATGTGCGGTTGGAGTGCGTACCCATTACTTGCCACGAGCACGCCCTGATCAGAGATCTGAAAGCTGCCATCGCGTGAATAGGTGGTCTCACCATTCGGCGTCTGCAACTGAAAAAACCCTTCGCCTTC
>JANYFO010000149.1 GCA_025362635.1 Gemmatimonadaceae bacterium
TTCAGCTTCGCGCCGCGCAAAATCCACAACGACGAACCAACCGTATTGAAATCGCCCTGGATCTTCGTGCCCGGCAGCACAGTAAGCGTGGCACCATTCGCCACATGAATGAAGCCCTTTAACGTGTAAACGGTATCCGCAAACAACGTGCGATTTGCGACAATGTCACCGCTGATGTCCGCCGCCGCATTACCGATCGGCAACGTGATCACACTCTGCTCACTCGACGGAATGCTTTGCAAACCACCCTTGGTCGTGATCACGCGAAAACGATACGTTGTCGCCACCTTCAACCCGCCGCGCGTCACCGACACGGCGGTCGCAGTAGACGGCGCGTTAATGATCGTATCAGTCGCAAACGCACCAGCGGCGCCTTCGGCACGTTGCACGTCGTAACTCACGTCACCCAAGACGGTAGTAAACGTGTATTGCACTGACGCCGAACTTTTTACCGCAACGTTAAATCCGAGAATTGGATTGGGTGCAACCGGCGCAGTCGCGCTGTCGCTCTTGCAACCGGCGACGAACGCTCCGGCAAGCAGAACTGCGACAGGGAGCGACCGACGAGAAAAAATCATGCGAAGCCTCGAGACGAATGGATGGTGGTACGATGCGCGGCGGGACGGCAAGGCGATAAACGCCCACCATCCCGTTAAACAAATCCGTGACTGTCCGTGTTACATCACCTCAGTGTCACGTCCATGTCACAGCGACGACATAAGCTTTCACTCTTACACTACGGGCGGAACTGAAAGCCCGCTTGAAACGTGCGACCAGTGATGTAATAATCACGCGTCACAGTGCCCTGCACGGTCTGATACGGCGCATTCAACAAGTTACGCGCGTCGGCTCGCACCGTGAGCGTCCGTGTCAGCCCTAAACGCAGCGACACATCCATCACATTCCGCGGCTTCTGAATCACATCTGGCAACGGCGATTCTCCAGCCACGTCAATGCGCTCACCAACACGATTAAACTGCACACTGGCCGTCGTGTTACCGCTCAGCGTCGTGTACGATACGCCGCCATTCAGCACATATGGTGCCTGTCCCACCATACGTCGCTTGTCGTTGGTCAGGCTCGATACCGCAATCGTGGAAAGGTGAATCTGACTCTGCATCACGGTGAGATTGCTGAACACAGAGAAAGGCGAGAACGACCGGGCGATGAAGCCCAAATCCTTCCGCATCTCCAGCTCCACACCAAAGTTCTGTGCACTCTCGGCATTCGCGTACAACACCTGTCGCGCACTCGATGATGCACGATAGACCCGTTCAATTGGATTCTTAAACTGCTTTGCAAACACCGCAACGCTGAGCAGCTCGCCCGGGTTTGGATAAAACTCCCAACGCAAGTCGGTATTTGTCACGTTCGTACGCTGCAAGTTCTCATCACCCTGCAAGTCATCGCCGCCCACAACATCTCGGCTAATGATTGGCGAGAGCTCGCGATACTCCGGACGCGCCAACGTCCGCGACGCTGAGAAACGCAGTTGCTGCGCATCGTTGATCTTCATATTGACGGCGAATGACGGCAGCAAATCGCCCCACGCCTTTTTCGTATTTACCGCGCGGCCGAGGCTCGACACGGCGCTCACTTCGAGGTGATCCAGCTCGTATCGCGCACCCGTAATAATGCGATACCGGGAACCGAGAGGGATCTCGGCCATCGCGAAACTGGCCGACAGTTGATCGTTTGCATTGTACGCACCACCTTGCGACAACGGACCAACATCAAAAATCTGCGACGACGACGTGGTGTACCGACCGTCAAACAGTGCTTCGGCTGGCAGCTCGCGAATGGCATTCGAAAGACTGCGTCCGTTGATGTTGTACGCGCGATTGTCGGCCGAGCGCGACGTGCTGCGCAATAAGCCGCCAACTTTGATTGTGTTCTGTCGACCCGGCTCGCCGAACGCGAACGAATACTTTGCGTTCACTTCACGACTGTTTTCGGTGAGCTGCGAGAATGTGCGTACAGCACCACCGTTACCGCTACCGAACCAGCGATACACACCAGCCGATGTCGGCGTGTCTTTCTCCAGGATCTGCACAAACTCCGACTTATCTGGCTCATTGCGAGACACGCCGCTCACGGTACCGAACCACTCGAAGTGATTGTTGGCGCTAAGTTGATGATCGCCCGCCAACTGAAACGATTGTACTGAACGTTCGATGTATTGCATGCGCGTGATCTTCGCGCTGGTTTGGTCGCTTGAAAACACGCCGGTTTCAACGCGTGCCGTGTTGTCGGCGGTGCGATTGTACAAACCGTTCATTGAAATGCGACTCTTGCCGCCGATCAACGTACTGAGGTTTGCGAGACCGCCCCACAGGACGCTTTGCTGCGCGCTCTCTCCGGTAAATTTGTCCATCTCAATCGTTGCACCTTTCACCGTGCCGCGATCGGCGAGCGCGCGCACTTGGCCGGTTTTGATATCGGTGCCGGAAGACAGCGTGCCCGAGACGAGATACCCAATACGATGTCCAAACAAAATCGGATCGTTACCGCCGAATGACAGCGAACCATTCATCAACGGCAAACCACTCTTCGCCGTTGGCGTCCACGAATTGCGGAACTGGCTGATGAGGAGGTTTTTGTCGCCTTGTGACAAATTGAGATTGACGAAGTTGCCTGCCGAACGAATGAGCGATGGCAATTCGCGTGCGCTGTTCACCATGGCTAGCGCTTCACCGCCGGTCGTTCCGGCCGCCAACACATTCGAGCCAGTTGCACCGGTCTCGTAACCGCTGCCGAGGTTTAACGTGCCGCTCCGACGCGCGGGGAATTCCTTTGTTTTGATGTCCACAAGCGCGCCAGAAAAATCACCCTGTTGTTCCGGCGTGAATGTTTTGATCGTCGTGACGCTTTGCAGCAATCCGGCCGGAAACATGTCGAGCGGAACCACGCGCTTTTCTGGTTCTGGGCTTGGAACACGTGCGCCGTTGAGTGAGCTCGTGGTGTAGCGCTCGCCCAAGCCGCGCACAAATACGTACTTATTGTCTTGCACCGTCACACCGCTCACGCGTTGCACGGCCTGTGCGGCATTGGCGTCAGGGCTCTTGGCGATTTGCTCGGCGGTGATTGAATTCACGACGCCGATCGCCGTGCGCTGTCCGTTCAATGCTTCGCTGACCGTGCCGCGCTCGGATGAGGCGGTGACAACCGATGTCGAGAGTTTGAGCGTCGCTGTGGCCAGCGTGATGCTCTGCTCGATGGTTTTGTCCGCGTCGAGCAAAATGCCCGTGATGGTTTTTGGTACGTAGCCGATGCGTCGCGCCATGATGGTCACGGTGCCCGCAGGCACGCCACCGATGGTGAAGCGACCATCAACGCCGGACTGCGCGCCAATCGTGGTACCAACCACTTGTATGCCCACACCAACGAGGCCTTGTCCGTTGTCACCGTCGATAATGCGTCCGACGATGCGCCCTGTGGGGACTGTTTGCGCGTGGAGTGTGGTGGTGACGGCGAACAGCAGTGTAACAAATGAGCTGAACAACTTCGTATGTCGAAAGCGCATCAGATGAGATCGAATTAAGAGGGAGGCGCAAAGCCCGGTCGTAACATGCCGGTCCTTCCTTCCGCGCTTAATGGTCTCTGTCTTGGGTATCGGTATTGCGATGGTTGTGTGACGACTGTGTAACGGCGCGAGTGCACGGCGATCAATTCGTGTGCGCGCAAAACAAAACGGCGTCAACCCGAGGGTGGACGCCGCTCTGCACAACGTTCCTGCTATCAATCGATGCTACGTAAGAGCCACAGATCGGGATTGAACCGATGACCGCCCGATTACGAATCGGGTGCTCTACCACTGAGCTACTGTGGCAGCCCTCGCACGACGGTGTCGTGTCCCAGAACTACGCATCATATCCACGGGGAGGAGCCGTGCCCTGCGAGTACTGCTCGATCAAAATGCCCTCGCGCGGACTCGAACCGCGACGCCTTGCAGCACTACCACCTCAAAGTAGCGTGTCTACCAATTCCACCACGAGGGCGATGCTCGATACCGCGCGCTTCATCAGCTGCCGCACTACACAACCGTGCGCCAACTGAAACCCAACCTGCAACCTACTATGACCTACGGGAGCGACGGGGCTCGAACCCGCGACCTCTCGAGTGACAGTCGAGTGCTCTAACCAAACTGAGCTACGCCCCCTCATCGCACGCCTGCACACGCACCGTCACCTGCACTCCCCGACTCGCGACGGGGAGCCATAGCCCCAACGGGAGTCGAACCCGTCTCTGGACCTTGAAAGGGTCCCGTCCTAACCGATAGACGATGGGGCCAAAGCTGCGCCGACAAATTGCCGTACAACACCACCAGCAGTAGCGGTAACGGGATTCGAACCCGTGTTCCAGCCTTGAGAGGGCTGTGTCCTAGTCCCCTAGACGATACCGCCGTTGGGTCTATACCGAAGGCGAACGGCCGACGGCGATACGTCACTGCACCAACACCTCACAAACTCAGTACACAGGCCCGGAGGGAATCGAACCCCCAACCGCCGGTTTTGGAGACCGGTGCTCTACCAATTGAGCTACGGACCTCCGAAGCGTTCGCCTGACGGCTAGCACTCGCAGGGTGACCGACGGGAATTGAACCCGCAACCCCCGGAACCACAATCCGGTGCTCTAACCAATTGAGCTACGGCCACCATGGTCGGACGAGCGCTGCCGCAGCCACTCCATCCGCAACATCCTTCCCGTCATACACCTACGTCGGAGGTCGAAATCGTAACGAGTCCAACACGCCTTTGCAAGCGTTAACCGACATCAAACTGTGATTAGTCCTTCGCGCGATCGAGATATTCACCCGTTGTCGGATTCACACGGACACGCGTCCCGGACTCCACGAACTCCGGCACGTTCACCGTAACACCGTTTTCTAACTTTGCGGGCTTTGATGACGCGTTTTTCGTCGCACCGCGCACGACCGGTGCGGTTTCCACGATTTCGAAGACCATCGAATTCGGGAGCTCAACACCAATCGGTCGACCGTTGTAAAACTCTGCGATGATCTTCATTCCCGCCTGCATCCACGGCGCAGAATCGCCCAACGATTCCTCATCCATCTCCAACTGATCGTAATTGGAAATGTTCATGAAATGGAACGTATCACCGCCCTGATACATAAACTCGAGCTCCAACGTTTCCATGGACGCCTTCTCAATCGCATCCGCAGCGCGGAACCGATGTTCGAAGTTGGACCCCGTACGCAAGTTTTTCATCTTGGCCTGCACCATCGCACGCAAGTTACCCGGCGTGTGGTGACGGAATTCGATGACGCGGCACGGATCGCCCTCAAACACGAGGACCATGCCGCGGCGGATCTGCGTTGCCGGTATGGCCATGCGAACAACACCTAAGACGATGAGGGAAACTGCTTCGCGACCAATCTCGTGCAAATACCTCAGCTGAGACCGGCAAAAGACCGCTTTGAATACAGCCTCTCAAAATACACCGGGGAGATGCGGTGGGTCAACGCATTACTTCATGATCGGTTTCGCAAAGGTGCTCAGTGTCGGCAACAACGCGCGCCACATCGTATCGGCGACCCGTATCGAACCTTCAATGTTGGGATGGATGCCGTCCGCCTGATTGAGTCGCGCATCGCCCGCCACACCGAGCAACAAAAACGGCAGCAACGTCACATTCGCCTCGCGCGAAACGGTCGCATACGCTTCGTGGAACTTGGTGGTATAATCGCGACCGAGATTGGTCGGCGCTTCCATTTGGACAAGCAAGACGGTCGCCGTTGGCTGCTGTGTGCGCACGGCCTTGACCAACGCGGCAATATTTTCGCGCGTTGAATCGGGGTCGACACCACGCAGACCATCATTTGCGCCCACCTCAAGCACCACAACATCGGCCGGCTGGTCAAGCACCCAACCGGCACGTCGGCGTGCACCGGCGGAGGTTTCTCCGCTCAGTCCCGCATTGATGATGGTGATTTGGAATCCTGCGGAGTCCGCTTTGCGTTGTAACAGTGCGGGGTAGGCTTTATCGGGGTCGAGACCCAGCCCCGCCGTCAGGCTGGTGCCGAGTATGACCACGCGATGTCGTCGCGCGGTGGACGCAGTGGCGCTCGGCGTCGCTGACCGCCCAGCGTTCGCGGTTGCCGACTCCCCCGTGCGCCCGGTTGATTGCGGCGTGCTGTCCGTGCGTGCAGCGCCTTTGTCGGCACGGCATGCACCGAATGCGCTCGCCAACGTAAGATACGTTGCCATTGTAGTTACGAGGACGGCTCCCGCTGTCCATTCACGTCCCTTCCGCTTCGATCTCATGCTTGTCGCCCACGGGTTGACCAAAGAATACCAAAGTGGCACACAGACGCTCGTTGTGCTGCGAGATGTCACCTTTAAGATCGCCGACGGTGCATTCGTGTCCATTGTTGGACCGTCGGGAAGCGGAAAGACGACGCTGCTCGGTCTGCTCGCGGGACTTGATACGCCCAGTCGCGGCACGGTGACGCTTGACGGTGTCGACTTGGGAAGTCTCGACGAAGATCGTCGCGCAAAGTTGCGCGGAGAGAAGGTCGGGTTCGTGTTTCAAAGCTTTCAGCTAATTCCGACGTTAACCGCACTGGAAAATGTACAAGTCCCGCTTGAATTGTCAGGCGCGGTGCCGATGCGCGAAGCAACAGCACGAGCGCGCGATTTGTTAGCGCGCGTTGGCTTGGGTGATCGAACGCACCATTTTCCGCAGCAACTGTCCGGAGGAGAGCAGCAGCGCGTCGCACTTGCGCGCGCCTTCGTGAACGAACCGCGCGTGCTGTTTGCCGATGAGCCGACGGGCAATCTCGACGGTACCACAGGGGAAGTGATTGTCGAACTTTTGATGCAGCTTAACCGCGAGCGTGGCTGCACGATCGTCCTCGTCACCCATGACGCGGCGCTAGCGGCACGCACGCAACGCACGATCCGTTTGCGCGACGGCATTGTGGTCGAAGATGTGTTCCATCCAGCGTTTGATGCGGCGGTGGCGTCGCTATGACCGCGGCCACGCTGCTGCGATTAGCCTGGCGAGAAAGCCGTACTGCACGTCGACGACTGGCACTCTATATGTCGTCAATCGCGTTTGGCGTTGCGGCACTCGTCGCGATTGATTCGTTCGCGAGCAACGTGACGCGATCCATTCGCGAACAATCGCGCACGCTGCTCGGCGGTGACATGTCAATCGGCGCGTCCGCAATGTTCCCGGCTGTCGTCGACTCGTTGCTTGATTCACTCGCGACGCGAGGCGTTCCAAATACGCGCGTCACGACATTTGCGTCGATGGCGCTGGCGGAGCCGTCGGGCGGTACGCGACTCGTCCAGATAAAAGCGGTGTCACGCGGCTATCCGTTTTACGGAACGATTGAGACGAAGCCCGCTGGTGGATGGGCGACGGTACACGATTCGACCGTGGTGTTTGTCGACCCGTCACTACTGATCGCGCTCAATGCAGCCGTCGGTGATTCGTTGCGATTGGGAACGCGAATGTTTCGCATTGCAGGGACGGTGGCGAACGCGCCAGGTGACGCCGGCATTTCGTCGGTGATTGGCCCTCGCGTATATGTGTCGTCCACATTTATCGCATCGACCGGCCTGCTCACGTTTGGCAGTCGCGCGCAATACGACGCGCTGCTTCGTCTGCCACCCGCGCTTGCATCCAAGGCTGATGCTGCCACGCTTGCGCGTCTGCTCCGCCGTCGCATCGACCCGCGCGCCGCGGCGCTGCAAGAAGCGGCGGAGGCTCGCGACACGCGCGGCGGTGGACGCGGCGGCGCACCGGACAATGGTCCAGCGCAGGCCGAGGACGCGCGCAACGCCACCGACAGCGCCGGGCTTAGATCAGGCGCAACACGCATACGCGTTCGCGTGCGCACGGTAGCAGATACCGAACGCGATTTCACGGAAGCAGTGGCGCGTCTCGCCGATTTTCTAAGTATTATCGGACTTATCGCCCTGTTGCTCGGCGGCATCGGCGTTGCGAGTGGCGTGAACGCGTTCGTCGCCGCCAAAATCGATACAGTGGCGGTATTGCGATGCCTCGGTGCTACCAGTCGACAGGTGTTGGCGTTGTATATGGTGCAAGCGGGCGCAATGGGCTTGCTCGGTGCATCGGCGGGTGCCATGCTCGGTGTTGCCGTCCAATTTTTGTTACCCCGCGTTGTTGCAGATTTTCTGCCGATTGACGTACAACTCGCGCTTGAACCGAAGCCGTTATTGCTCGGCTTAGCGACGGGGGTGTGGGTGTCGCTGGTGTTTGCGATGCGACCGCTGCTGGCGTTGCGACGCATTTCGCCCTTGCAGGCGATTCGCCGCGACGCCGACCAGACGGTGTTGCAGCGCGAATGGAAAGATCTCGCGCGCGTGTCCGTCGATGGCGTATTGGTCGGCAGCATTGTGAGCATTATCGTCGTGCGCATCGGCGACGTGCGCGACGGATTAGTGATTAGCGCAGGAATCACGGCAGCAGTCGCCGTACTATGGGTTGCCGCGACATTGTTGATTTTGGCCGCACGACGCAGCACGCGAGCGTCGTGGCCGTTTGAATTGCGCCAGGGTATCGCGAATTTGCATCGGCCCGCCAATCAGACGCGGGCGGTCACTCTGGCCTTGGGCTTCGGCGCTTTCCTTTTAAGCACCGTGTATTTGGTGCAGGCAAATTTGCTCAGTCGCGTGCAATCGTCAGCTGATGCGTCCGCTGGCAATCTGCTGTTTTTTGACGTGCAAGATGATCAAGCAGCGCCGCTCGATTCACTTCTTCGTGCGCGCAAACAACCTATTGTGCAGCAGACACCGATTGTCACAATGCGCATTGACGCAATCAATGGACGCAGTATCTCGTCTCTCGTCGCCGACACCACCGTGCGACGCGCAGGTTGGGCGCTCCGCCGCGAGTATCGCTCAACGTATCGGGAGAATATTGTGGGTTCGGAAAAGCTCGTCTCCGGCAATTGGTTTCCGGACAGCGCCACTCGTGCAAAAGCAAGAGCCGCCAATCCTGATACACCATTCGCCATGTCGATCGAAAAAGATTTGTCGTCCGACCTGGGAGTTACCCTTGGTGATACAGTGACGTGGAACGTGCAAGGTGTGCCCGTCCGCACCATCGTAACCAATGTGCGCACAGTGAATTGGGCTCGTTTTGAAGCGAACTTTTTTGTGGTGCTTGCGCCGGAGGCGATTCGTCACGCGCCGCAACAGTATGTCATTGTGGCCAACGTCGACTCGGGGCCGATGCTCGCCGAGGTGCAACGCGACGTCGTCCGTCGCTTTCCAAATATTTCCAGTCTCGATTTAACGTTGGTGCGTCAGACCATCGGAGCCATCGTCAATAAAGTCACGTTAGCTATTCGCTTTCTCGGCATTTTTTCAATCGCGATGGGCATTCCGGTCTTGTTTAGCGCCGTTGCCGCCACGCGCCGCGCACGCTTGCGAGAAGGCGTGTTGCTGCGCACGCTTGGCGCATCGCGCGCACAGGTGGCTCGGATTCTTCTCGCAGAATACGGCGCACTGGGTGCGCTGGGCGCGTTAACGGGCATGCTGCTCGCGTTCGGCGGCGCGTGGGGTTTGACGCACTATGTCTTTAAAGACGCCTTCAATCCAGCGGTGCTCCCAACGCTGGTGATCGCGGCCGGAATGTTGTTGCTGACCATGGCAATCGGGTTACTCACAAGTCGCGATGTGTACAAAGCAACGCCGATGGCCGCCATCCGAGACGCGTAGGACTTAGCGCGTTGGGACGACGCCGAACGCCACTGGCGTGCTACTACCAACAAGCGTGGTGACCCACACGCGCGCACCAACGCTGGCTTTCAGCGCCGCCGGCACATTCGTCAGGCGCTTAAACAATCCTGTTTCGGTCAGTCGCAACGTCCAACTGTTATTCGTTACTTCAACGACGCCGTCTAACGCGGGAATCCCGTTCATCGCGCGTACAACGTAGCTCGTCACCACCCAATCCCGCGGCGTCACCTTTACACCGCGGACAACAATTTCTGTTCCGGCGAGATGCGACAGACCCGACGTGACCATTCCGCTCAGTGCGACTGGCGCGGTGACGCTGCTGCTGCGCAGCACGACCTGTTTCGCTGGCGCTGAGCCGATTAGCGTGACAATGCCACGCAGCGTGTCGCCGCGCGCACCCTTTCCGCTGTTGGAGCTCCCTGCATAACGCAGCGCCTGTGCTCGGGCCATTGAGTCACCCCGTGCGACGGCGCGTGCGGTCATTCCGTTGTCGCGCGCCGCGGGATTGCTGGTTGGTGCAGCTTGGGTTGGCGACGCAGTGCCCCGAAGCGACGCCGAGCTCGTTTCACCTCTGCCGGTGGCCGTTGCCAAGCGCAGCTTCGCGGCGATTTCCACATGCATCGAATCAAGCGACGGCGATGATTGAGACAACTGCGCCACAAGCGAGTCGCCAATGCGGGACATTGAATCGAGTGCCGCCGCATCACCCTTTATCGTGACACCGGTGTCTCGGCTGGCGCATGCCACGACGAGCACCAGCAACACCAAGCAGAGACTGCTTGATCGTCCACATCTGGTCGGCACTGCTTCTGTTGATGAGCGCATCCGCTCGCTAAGCTATCACGTGGTATTACGTCGTCAACAGCGCGGCGTGCGGCGTCCGTGACACGCTCGTTCACTGCTGTCACACCACGGGCCTTTTACGGTGACTTACGGCTGATCAATGCGTCAACCCCTCGCATGCACGGACTCCCGATGATAGAGCCGGCGACGCGTTCCACGCGCGACGTTTGGACCAGCGAAAATGCGCGAGGACTTGCCGCGGCGGCAGACTCAGCGTGGCCGGAAGCGGCGGAGGCGTTTGCCCGCGCGGCTGACGCCGTCACTACCGCGTATCCGCCTGAAGTTGCGGCACATGACGTATTGGCACTGGTGCTCGGCAACCTCGCGCAGGCCTGTTTTCGCGCGGGTCGCGTTGAGGACGGCATTCGGCATGCACAGCGAACGTGTGTGTTGCGCGCCGCGCTCGTTGGCGAGGACGCCATTTCCACGGCGCGCGCGCGCGCGGATTTGGCGGTGATGCTCGGTGCTGCTGATCGACTTGTTGAGGCGTCGGCGTTAATGCAGCGCACGATTGTGAGCATGGAGCAAAGCGCGGGTGACGAGGATTTGCGCTTAGTCGTACCGCTGGAGAACGCCGCGCGATTAGCCTTGGCTGCGGCGCAACCGGCCAGCGCCGAACCACATCTTTTGCGCATGCATGCGTTGTTGTCCGTGCACGGTTTCCCCACGACACGCGCAGATGCACTTTTGTCGAAAGTGGCGGCGGCCCGTCGTGCAGCAGTCGTTGCGGCAACGGTTCCCGTGCCGACTCCCATTGTGCCGACACCCATTGTGCCGCCAGACATTGTCCTGCCAAATGTTGGCACGTCAAGTATTCCGGCACTGCGCACGCTGACGCCGATCGCGTCGGACGCGCTCGCCACGGAATGGGAGGATCAACCGTTGCGCGACGCGGTGGTGGTCACTGACGCGCTACTGCGCACGACGCCGGGCGGCGTCTCGATTGTGTTGCCGATGACTGATGTCGACGTGTTTGCGGGCATGTCGTCGACGTCAGACGTAGACGAGCGCCATGTTGCGGACAGACAAGTACCGCCAAACGACGATATTTTCGGCGGCGCAGATATTGACCTCGTTGACACAACAACGGGGCCGGACCCGTTGCTCTCGCCATCGCTTGATGGTTCAGACATGGGGCTTGGCTTCGCGGTTGAATACGGCGTCAGCGCTGAGCAGGGCGACGATGTGGGTGACGACTACACCGATCTTGGCCCGTCGCTAGTGGCCTCACTCGGCGCATTCGGCAACACGATTGATCTCGTCTCGATTGAAGGCGAACGGTCGGCGAGCTCCGACGTTGCGCCGCCTGCGGAGATCGAGACATTCGCGATTGCGCCCGAACTCGAAGCGGTGCCACTCCGCACCGCAGCGCGCGGTGTAGTGGTGGTGGTGCCATCACCGCATGTCGGCATTACAACGCTCACGGTGCAAACGCCGCAAGCGGATGTGGCTACAGATGGAGGCGCATCGCAGAGTGCGGTGCCACCGACGCATCAACCACCGCGTACACGCGTCCCCATGCGCGGTTTGTCGCGCGCCAAAGCGGATGGAGCCAAACGATTGCGCGAACTATTGGCTGGCGGCGCAGTTGTCGCCGCAGGCGTTGCCGCTGCCGCCTGGTATTTTTTGCGTGGTGGTGCATGACTGTGGGACGCGATCAGTGCGTACCGCGTCCGAATTAATTTTTGTGGCGGAACGTGATGCGACCGCGCGTCAAATCATAAGGCGACACTTCGACCGTGACACGATCGCCTGCGAGCACGCGAATACGGTTGCGGCGCATGTTACCCGCCAACGTAGTCAGTACCTCATGACCACTCTGCACCGTGACACGGAATGTGGCGTTGGGTAGTAATTCGCCAACGGTTCCTTCGAGTTCGATTGCGTCCTGCTTACTCATGTATTTCAGTACCTTGACCTTCGACTCGGTGTGGACGGCGCGGGAGTCGCGACGACGCTCTCAGTCAAATGTAAGCGTTGGCGGGTCCAGCAGGCCACTTTGCTCTATATGACCGATTCGACCGTTCCTCAATTTCGTCAGCCTTACGGACCCGCCACGGCCGCTGTGCGCCGCTTTTTGGTGCAATTGGCCGCGCTTGACGTGGCGGCCCACGCCGACGTGCTCGCGCGATTTGCGACCGTGTGTCAATCGCGCGAGTTTTCGGCCGCGGACCGGGTGTTGGGTGAGACGATCGAGCGCAGCGGAAGAGACGAGGCGCGTGAAGCGGTGGCCGGGCCGCTGCTCCAATTGGTACGCATTACGGACGAGTTGGACCCTATTGCCGAACCTGCACTCGCGGCATTGCTCGCGCTCATCGTCTCGGATTTGCTTGCCGAATCCACGATGCGGACGCTGTACATGCCCTTCGAACGTGCGATCCCGATTGAAGCTGTGCTGTAACTGCTGGGCACTTGCAGCTCAGGACAGCGAATCCGCGCGCCCCTCAGCGGCCAGCAAAAATCGCAGGATCTGCGCTTCGAACGATGATTCGTCATCGCGCACAAAGCGAAACGCGCCTTCCATCCATCCATGCGTGCCCTTCAGCACGCAAAACGAACGATATTCGTGCACTTGACCTGGCTGTAAATGCGGCTGTTCACCGACCACGCCTTCGCCTTCGACCACCGTATCGCCTGCGACGTCGTCGTGAATCAACCAGCGACGCGTTCGCAACTGCGCAGCTTGCGAGCCCACGTTTTCAATGCGGATATGATACGCGAAGACGAATTGTTCCAGCAACGGGTTCGATCGCTCGCGCAAAAAAGCCGGACGCACCGAAATGCGAATACCGGCCGTCATGCGATAGTAGAACGAAGAAGGTTCTGAGCTCATGAGCTGAAGCGAGTCGGCCGGCACTGAAAGCGTAGCATGCGGCTACCGCGCGGGTTTGGGCGCGTTGGATGACGCAATGACTGCCGCACTTTCGCTACCGACACGGTTGAGTGACGAGACTAAAATTGCCGACAAATCGACACCGGTTGGTACCGGCCAATGCTCGGCCGTTCCCGCCAACACCACCGTGATCCACGCGGTATCGGTGCGCGCACGAATCAACCATTGCCACGGTCGTAGCTTCGCGGACGTCAGGAGCAACAGTCGACGTTGTCCATCGACCTGTGCCAGTCGCGGTGTAGGTACGGACGGAGGTGCCACCGTCAACCACGGTGTGGCTGGAATGATCGCCCGCTCGGCATACGGGCCGGCTACGAGCGTGTCATTCATACTCGCTTGATTCACGAGAAATGGTTTCATCGAAAAGTGTACGTTTCCTGTCGCATCGCCTTGCGCGCGTGTGACGCGGATTTGCTCAGCCAGTTCACTGACAGAAAACGCACTGGCACCGGGCCCACCGGCGCGTGATGTGAAGTTTCCGGGCCACAGATGTCGATGAAAAATATTTTCACCGGCCCACCATTTGAGCAGCACCGGATAGGATTGTTCCACTTTCGTGGTAGGCCAATAAAGCTGCGGCGTGAAGTAATCCAACCAACCTTCGCGCAGCCATTTCCGTGCGTCCGCATAAAGGCCTGCGTATGAATCGAAGCCGCGAATTTGCGCGGGAAATCCTGGCCGCCAAATGCCAAACGGACTGACACCGAACCGCACCCACGGCTTCACCCGATGAATGCCCACGTCGAGTTGCTGTACCAATTGGTCGACATTATCGCGGCGCCAATCTGCGCGCGAAAGCACACCCTTCGCCTTTTTGTAACGCAGCCAACTGCGATCGTCGTTGAAGGCAATGGCACGTCCACGCCTGTCGTTTTCCGGATACGGATAGAAGTAGTCATCAAGATGGACGGCGTCGATGTCGTACCGATTCACAACATCGAGCACCACCTTTACGGTGCGCTCACGCACGGCACGTTCGCCCGGATCCATCCACAGATATCCGGCGTAACTTTTGACGAGTGTCGGGTTTGTACGAGCGATGTGATTCTTGGCGAGCGGCGATTTTGCATCGGTGTGTCGCGCGCGATACGGATTGAACCACGCGTGCAATTCAAGATTCCGCGCGTGTGCTTCTCGCACGGCAAACGAGAGTGGATCCCAGAACGGCTCGGGCGCCTTTCCTTGCGTACCCGTCAGATATTCCGACCACGGTTCGATCGAGGACGCGTAGAGCGCATCAGCGGCCGGTCGCACTTGAAAAATGATAGCGTTCAGATGCAATTGCACAGCGCGATCGAGCAGCGCCAACAGTTCGCGCTGCTGCGCAAACGTGCTGAGCTTCCGTGACGACGGCCAGTCAATGTTGGCGACCGATGCCACCCATACGCCACGGAATTCGCGAGGAATCGGCGGAGGCGTCATGCTTACCACCGGACGTGGCGCGGGCTTCGTCGTGGCCGACGGTGGTGTTGTGGGCGGGGCCACCGTCACAGCGGTCGACGGTGGCGGTGGCGGCACCGCGACAGGTGGCGCAGGCTCAGCAACTGGACGCCGAGCGGCGTGACACGCCGCGAAGAGGATCGCGGTAGCGAGCGTCGCCGCGAGCGACCGCCGAATCACGCGAGGACGGCTTCGGATGCGTTTAACTCGTGCTGCATCGTTGCGAGCAAGGCACCGGCGCGAGCCGCCGCTTCGGCGGTACGCTCAGGCGATTGAATGAACGAGATGCGGAAAAATCCTTCGCCACCGGCACCAAACCCTGTGCCTGGAAGAACGATCACTCCCGTCTCTTCGCGCAACCGATCGGCGAATATTGCGCTGGGGATACCGTCCGGAAGCGGCATCCACAAATACATCGTCGCCTTCGGAACATCCGCAACAAAGCCATTTGCACGAAACGCCGTTACGGCCGCGTCGCGTCGCTGCTGAAAGATCGCAACGTTTCTCGGTACAAACTCCGACCAGCTTTCAATTGCCGCAACACCGGCCGCTTGAATGCCCATGTATTGGCCGGTGTCGGTGAAGGCTTTCACCTCCGCCAACGCGCCAACGAGGTCGGGTTTACCGGCCGCCCAGGCGCACCGCCACCCAGTCATATTGTATGTCTTCGACAGCGAATGGAATTCAATTGCAACGTTTCGTGCACCGTCAATTTCGAAAATACTTGGTGGTACGTATCCGTCAAAACCCATCTCAGAATACGCATTGTCGTAAACGAGGAGAATGTCGCGATCATTGCAGATTTTCACCACGCGCTCGAGATAATCTCGCGGTGCAATCGCGGCCGTCGGATTGTTCGGATAGTTGAGATAAAGCACCCGCGTTCGCGCGAGTACATCCTGCGGAATCTCGTCGAGATCGATGAGAAAATTTGTGCGCGGTCGCAGCGCGTACACGTAAGGCGTGGCGTCACTAAGTGTTGCACCACCGATGTACGCCTGATACGCTGGATCCGGAATGATGCCCACATCGCCCGGCCCGAGAAACGCAAACGCCACGTGCGCCAATCCATCTTTGCTGCCGAGCAACGGAACGATTTCGGTCATCGGGTTGAAGGCTGTGCCGAAACGTCGCTCCATCCACGCCGCGATGGCTTCGCGATACGGCACATGCCCCATACCAAATCCATAGCGCTGCAGCGCTGGTTGGGTTGCTGCGAGTTGCAGGCGCGCCACAGCAGCGGGCGGTGGCGCGAGGTCCGCGTCGCCCGCCCCCAAATCGATGACATCCACGCCAGCGTCGAGCAACGCTTTTTTGCGCGCTGGAATGTGTGCGAGGGGATACGGAGGAAAACCAGAAAAACGGGAAGAAAACCGCGGCATGCGTCAGTCTCAGCTGCTCAGGACGTTGGGGGGTTGAATTGCGCATGCTGCGCATCGATCCAGCTTTTGTGATACGACAGATCTTCGATCGCGCTGGCAACTTTTGCCACACGGAGCGGTTTGAAGCTGTCCATCATGACAGCCAACTCGTTGGTGTACTTGGCGCCGATGGATGCTTCCGTGCGACCCGGGTGCGGACCATGTGGCAACCCATCCGGATGATGCGTGACGGACCCGTACTCGATCCCCTTGCGACTCATGAACTCGTTTGACGCGTAGAACAGGACTTCGTCGGAATCGACGTTGCTGTGA
>JANYFO010000152.1 GCA_025362635.1 Gemmatimonadaceae bacterium
CGTGCCGTACGCTTCAAACAACGCCATCTTTTCCCCAAGATCGGCGTCACGCACTTCTTTTAACCGGATGGCTTGCGCGAGTTTCGGCAGAGCGCCCAAGTGCTTGCGCGAGACGACGCATCGGAGCGCGGCGACGCGCACATCGCGATCCGTATCATCGATCCCCCGTTCAAGCGCTTGCAGCGCGCCCGGCGAGCCAATGTCGGCAAGCGCTGCGACCGCGGTAGCACGAAGTTTTGCATCAGATCCGCGTAGAATGCGTGCGAGGCCCGGCACAGCCGCAGGTGTCGCAAGCTGTGCTGCCATGCGGAGTGCGCCGCGAACGACGCTCTCGTCTGTATGCTCCAACAGGCGCGCTAACTCCGCCGTGTGTGCGCTGGCTAACCGCAGCGACGCACGCTCGATCGCCGCGCGTGCCGGTGACGCCGGCGCTGAACCGAGCCACGACACAAGCGGAAGGAGCGCGGTTGCCCGTAGCTCCGCGAATACCCCTTCGAGTAGCGAGGCGACGGGTGTGCGTGCGCTCTCATCAAGTGCTTGCAACAATTGCGTCATAACCGCTGGTTCGCTGAGGCGGGCGGGCAACGCATCTAATGCGGCAACCACTTCGGCGTCGACGGCCGGTGCACGACGCGTGTTTGCACTCTCACGCAACGCGTACGATACGAGTTCGTATTCACCGAGTGAGAGGAAGTCGAGCATGAGCAGATCGATGTGCTGCACAGCGTCGAGTTGTGCTTCACGTGTAACGGGCGATTCAACGATATCGAACAGAATAATCAACGCTTGCTTGCGCGCGTCGTCGGCATATTCACGTTTCAGTTCGTCTTGCAAATAACTGACCTCCCGCGCATCTAAAAAATACAGTGTTGAATCAAAGTCTTCCGTGCGAAACAGACCACTTGGGGGGCCGTCGCCTGGCGCGGTAGTTTCTGCCGCCGGGACCGCCAATGGCGCGATGCCACCACCCCACGTCGCCACACCGGTTCGATCACCGCTTCGGTCGGAAATCAATGTTGGAAGATCGACGGCGCCGCCGCTTTCTACGCGTCGGCACTCAAACGCCGAGAGGTCGGCGAGCCAGAGAAGCGTGACGAGATCGTCTTCATCCTGCGATCCAATCCGCGCGCGATGCAACACACCCAGCAGGGTGTCGACGTCCGCACTTTCGAAACCATTGCTAAAAGTCATTGCGCGCAGCCCATCGCGATACAACAACCACGGCAACCCTTCGGATCCGCGTTCGGCGTCATGGTATACCACACGATCTTCCCACACGAATTGTGCTTCGCGCACCTGCAGTTCGAGCGGGTTTGCGTAGCGCCACACTTTACCGAATGCGACGCGCGCCTGTTCAATTGACGCGGCTCTCGTTGGACTATTCGCCAAATACATTTGCGTCGCGCGCAACGCTTTTGCGAAGGCGCGCAACGCATCCTCAACCGTGGCGACGGCTTGCGGCGAGAGCTCAAGGTTGTCAATCGCCGTGGTCACGCTGGCGGCAGTTCGTACTGGCTTATCGTGGCCACATCTTTGTCACCGCGTCCACTTACGCAGATGAGCACTGGCTCGTTCTCGCTCCACCGACCTGCTTCGCGCTCTACCCAGGCGACCGCATGCGCCGTTTCGAGCGCCGGAATAATGCCTTCAAGGCGACTGAGAATGGACACACCTTTCAGCGCTTCCGTGTCGGTGATTGACACATATTCGGCACGTCCCGTGTCGTGCAACCACGCATGCTCAGGTCCAACGCCCGGATAATCCAAACCGGCTGAAATCGAGTGTGCAGGATGTACTTGCCCGTTAGCGTCCTGGAGAAGGTAGCTCAACGCTCCATGCAGCACGCCGGGCGTGCCCTTCGTGATCGACGCACTGTGACGATCTGTATCCAGCCCTTCTCCAGCGGCTTCGACGCCCACCAGCTCGACGTCCGCATCGCTGACGAATCCGGCAAAGATACCCATCGCGTTTGACCCTCCACCCACGCACGCCACGACCGTTTTCGGCAGGACCCCAGCACGCGCGAGCATTTGTGCGCGCGCCTCTCGGCCAATGACGGATTGGAATTCACGTACCATGCGCGGATACGGTGCTGGACCGACGACGGATCCAATGATGTAGTGACTGTGATTGACTGAGGTGACCCAATCGCGAATCGCCTCACTCGTCGCGTCTTTCAGTGTCCGAGTACCCGATGACACCGGCACAACCGTCGCGCCGAGCAGTCGCATACGAAACACGTTCAGCTGTTGCCGCGCCATGTCTTCTTCGCCCATGTACACGACACATTCCAAACCGAAGCGCGCGCAAATCGTTGCCGTGGCGACACCGTGTTGTCCGGCGCCCGTTTCCGCGATAATGCGACGCTTGCCCATGCGACGCGCCAAAATGGCCTGCGCAACCGTGTTATTGATCTTGTGCGCGCCAGTGTGATTTAGATCCTCGCGTTTTAACCACACGGGCGCGCCAATACGCGCTGAAAGCCGCGGCGCAAAACTGAGTGCCGTTGGCCGTCCCACGTACTCGTGCAACAGTCCATCGAGTTCCGCTTTGAACACGGGGTCTGCCTGTGCGGTTGCAAACGCCACCTCCAACTCATCCAGCGCCGGAATGAGTGTTTCGGGCACATAGCGGCCACCAAACGGACCAAATCGATCAGATGCGATTATCGCTACCGTCTCTTCTGTCATCACCGACTCTCCATCGCGGCGTGCACCGCCGACACGAACTGTTGCACTGCTTCCGGATTCTTTACACCGGGCTTGATCTCCACTCCGGAAGATACGTCTACAACATCGGGCGCGAGGAGTCGAATTGCTTCAACGACATTTTCCGGACGCAATCCGCCGGCAAGAACGATGCGCAGTAACGGATTTGTGCTCCGCAAAGCGGCAAGTTGCGAGACCAACCCAGACCAGTCGAGTGCAACTCCGGTGCCGCCCAATTGCCCAGGGACCTTAGCATCGAGGACCAACCACCCTGCCGCTGCTGCCAAGCACACTGTATCGAGAGGCAACGTGCTCCCATCAAGCCTGATCACGGGCCACACGACACATCCGGTTGCGGCGATGAGACGCGCTATCGCCTCGGTGGACGTCGTGCCGTGCAGCTGTATCACGTCCAAGGCAAGCGCGTGCGCGATCGCAATAATTTCACTTTCCGATTGCGCATCGAAAACAGCCACGCGTCGCACACCGTGACGAAGCGCGCGCAGCACGTGACTCGCGCGGTCAACATCAAGAAGCCGTGGCCCGCCCGCGAGAATGACGCCCACGTACGTTGCACCGCATTCCGCCGCAAACATTGCATCTTCCGCGCGCGTCAGCCCACAAATTTTGACGGCGGTCATCGCTCGTGACGACGGATCGACGAGAGCGCGCGAACGGCAGTGGCGGGATCACGCGAGGCCGAGATCGCGCTGCCAACCAAAATCGCGTCGGCACCCGCGAGCGCCGAGGGCAATACATCATCCGTGTCCCGCATCCCACTCTCGGCCACGGCAACGCAGTGCCGCGGAATGAGTGGAATAATTCGCGGCGCGGTGCTTGGATCGATTACGAGGCTCTCGAGGTTGCGATTATTGACCCCAATCACTCGTGCATTGACCTGCAGCGCGAGGTCAAGTTCCCGCTCGTCACGTATTTCGACCAAAGTTTCAAGTCCTGTCTCCGCCATCGCGTCCATCAGTTCGCGAAGCAGCTCCGGCGAGAGCGCGCGAACAATTAGCAGCACGGCTGAAGCGCCTGCGAGCCGAGCCTCCCACAGTTGTACCGGATGTACCAAAAAATCTTTCCGAATGACCGGCACGGTGACTTGGCGGGTAACATCGTGCAGATCCGTCAGACTACCGCCGAAACGCTGCGGTTCGGTGAGCACCGAAATCGCCGCCGCTCCACCATTCACGTATGCCGCGGCTTGCGCAGCGGCATCAAGATTTGGCGCGATGATTCCTTTGGACGGTGACGAACGCTTAACCTCGGCGATGACCTGTACGGTCGACGCGCGCAAGGTTTCGGCGAATGGCGGGGGTGGCGGCATGTCCCGGACTGCCGCGCGCAATTCTTGGAGACGATCGGCGACGATCGCCGCGCGTAGATGCGACGCGGTGGTCAGCTCGCCGAGGGTGCCGCTGGGGGGCGACCAAGTCGCGCTCGAAAAAAATGCTTGCACTTCGGCCTGTCTTCGGTTAGCGTGGATTCGGCCCCTTTTCGGGGTTCCGAGTACGGAGCGTAATTCGGCGCTTAGCGGGTATTCGGTATGTACGACCTCATCTGGAGGCGCCATGTCGCTCACGAAGCGCCAGCGGGAGATTTTGTCGTTCCTGTCCGAGTACAACGAAGCGAATGGCTACGCGCCAAGTTTCGAAGAAATCGCGTCGCAGTTCAACTATAACTCGCTCGCGACCGTTCACGAGCATCTCTCCAATCTCGAGCGAAAAGGCTACATCAAGCGTTCGTACAACGAGAGTCGGGCGATCGAAATTTTGCCGTCTGAGGTGTATCAGCGCTCGGTCGAGCTGCCACTTCTCGGTTTTGTGGCCGCTGGTGTCCCAATCGAAGCAATGACTGCGGGCGAAACGATGGCTGTCCCCGACGGGTTCTTGCGTCGAAACGGCAGTCACTATGTGTTGCGGGTGCGAGGCGAGTCGATGATCGAGGAGCAGATTCGCGATGGCGACTTTGTCGTGGTAAACGATCGGCAAACGGCGGACAATGGGGAGATGGTTATTGCACTGCTCGACAACGCGGGGGCCACGGTTAAACGCTACTATCGAGAGCGCGATGGTCGCATTCGCTTGCAACCAGCGAATGAAACGATGTCACCGTTGTACGTACACGAAGACGACATTCGCATTCAGGGCATCGTTGTCG
>JANYFO010000120.1 GCA_025362635.1 Gemmatimonadaceae bacterium
GCGCGCGTTTCGCATTGGGCCAGCACGCGATCACCTTGGCGCACTGCTCGCGCTTGTCGATCGGTTGGTTGTGACGCGACTGGCCGCCAAAGCCAATGCCCGCGCGGCCCCCGTTGGATCGGCCGAGCGGTACACGCATGAGGCAATGTCTGCAGCAATGAAGCTCGTGGTAAATTCCGCGTATGGGTATCTCGCGGCGGGCGGCGGACTCACGCGCTTTGCTGATGTGCATGCGGCCAACGACGTGACGCGACGAGGTCGCGAGACGCTCGATTTCATGTGTCGCGAACTCGCATCGCGAGGGGTTACGCTTCTCGAAGCGGATACCGATGGCGTCTATTTTGCCGTTCCAGAATCATGGACAGAAGTCGACGAACGGCGTGTTGTGACCGAAGTCGCCGCGTTGCTCCCACCGCTCGTGCAGCTGGAATTTGAAGGTCGCTACGCCGCCATGCTTTCGCATCAACCAAAAAATTACGCGTTACTCGGCTACGACGGAATCTTGGTCTTGCGCGGCGTCGCCTTCCGGTCGAGTCGCGCAGAACCGTACGGCGAGACCTTTTTGCGCGCGGCCATTGCTTGTGCATTGCGTAACGACGTGGGTGGCGTGCGTGCGGCCTATCTCGACACTGTACAAGCATTGCATGCGCGGGCGCTGCCTACGCTCGCCGTCTCGTCACGGGTTCGGCTCACCAAGTCTCCCTCGCGATATCTCGAAACGCGCGGTGTACGACGCGAGTTTTCATACGAGGCAATGCTCGCGAGTGGTCGCACATCGTGGCGTGTTGGTGAACGCGTGCGCGTGTATCGTACGAAACACGGCGGCGGGGTTGTGACAGAGTTTGATGATGAGGCGGTCGTCAGCGCACACACAGATGCGCGCGACTACGACGTGCCGTACTACGTAAAATTGTTACGGACGTCGTTCGCCGAACGCCTAGTCACCGCATTTACGCCGTCCGATTTTGCGACCGTGTTTGCTGATACGCAGCAACTGCCGCTATTTGTGTCGGCGCTTGCAGATATTTGCACTGTTTTAAACGAGTCTGGTGCAAGCGAACGACAACGTTAGTCGATAGCCCTTGCTTGTTGGTCCGCTGAGCCGCCGCTCGCTGCAAGCTCCTCCGTCAATCCCAGCTCAAACTCGGTCCCGTCGCGCGCAATCGATGTCTTCGGAAAGACTTCGCGCGCCTCGCGCTCTAGTTCATGTGCGTCGCGAGAATACCGCGCCGAGATATGTGTGAGTACAAGTCGTCGCGCTCCAGCGCGTAAAGCGATTTGCGCCGCTTCGCGCGCCGTGCTGTGTCCGGTCTCTATCGCGCGCAGCGCTTCATCGTCCGCAAACGTCGCCTCGTGAATCAGTAAATCTGCATCGACGGACGCTGCGACTGTCGCGTCGCACGGACGCGTGTCGCCGGTGATCACGATGCGTCGGCCGCGTCGGTGATCACCCACCAAAACCGACGGTGCGATAACGCGCCCATCATCGAGCGTTATCGACTCGCCTTTGTGTATGCGTCCCCACAATGGTCCTTCAAGAATGCCCAATGCGCGTGCTAGGTCCGGATTAAACCGTCCAAGCCGATCTTCTTCGACCAATGCATATCCAAGGGACGCACCACCGTGGTGTTCCACTGCGAAGGTGTCGAAGCGAAAGCCGTCACGCTTCACCGAGGATGCAGGCTCCAGTTCGGTTATTGTGACCGGGAATGACGTACGTTCTCCACCCAAGCTGATGCATTGGCGCAACGTCCTGCCAGCGCCGGGCGGCCCCCACAAGCGCAATTCCTCAGTCCGCCCCTGAAGCTGCAACGTACGGATCAGCCCGGTAAGGCCGAGTATGTGATCGGAATGCGTGTGTGTAAAGAAGAGGTCGTCAAAGGCGAACGAGATGCCGTAACGCATCATTTGCCGTTGCGTCCCCTCTCCACAATCGAACAGAAAAGTCTCGCCTTCTCGAATGATGGCAAGCGAACTGACCCCTCGTTCGACGGTCGGTCGGGAGGCTGCGGTTCCGAGGAAACGAACGCGTAGTGGCATTCGATTGAATATATCGGACGAAGCCGAACACGGTTTTTGTGTTGAGCGGTTGGAAATGCGCTTGCATCGTCCGTCACCAAGAATTGCAGCGGTCCAAGGCTTGCAGAGTACCGGCAGTGTGACGCTGCGTTTGTTATCGAGGACTCAGGCGAAGCAGCTTGTGCTGATCGACCACAACGCTATTTGTGTGTGTACTTCCGGAGCCGGGGGGCGTGTATGACCGGAAAAAGCCGTCGTGGGTTTGCATCAATGGATCCTGCGCGACAGAAAGAGATTGCCAGCAAGGGTGGGCGAGCGGCTCACGAAAAAGGTACTGCGCACGAATGGTCGTCGGATGAAGCTCGGAACGCCGGGCGCAAAGGTGGCGTGACGGTAAGCCAAGATCGCGAGCACATGGCGGCCATTGGCCGCGAAGGTGGCGAGTCCCGAAGCGCAGCCGCTCGGCATGCGCGTCAGCAGCAAAATTCTGATCGCGAGGTGGCGATCTCGGTGTCGCGGGACGGTATGGCAGAAGGTGTTCGTACTGGAGCGCGTCCGGTCGTCCGTACCCGTGATGATGGGTTACTTGCGGACGGAGCATAGATAGAGCGCCGTCGTGCCGCAGGCGTGACGGTTATAAACAAGTTGCCTCCGCAATCACTCGATTGCGGAGGCGTCTTGTTTTGTCCGCTGCGTTTAATTGGGATACTGCGCTAACAATGCGGTGTGGCGAGTCGCATCAATGTTGCGGCCGCTCACCACCGCGACAATCGGCCCATGAAGCGCCGACGTCCGACCGTGTCGAAGCGCCGCGATGGTGACCGCACCGGCGCCCTCGACAACGAGACCTTGCGATCGTGCCAACCACGCAATCGTCTCACCAAGTTCAACCTCCGTGACCAACACCATTTCATCTGCGCAGACGCGTCCAATGTGCAACGCGTCCTCGTCAATTTGTCCTGCGAGTCCGTCGGCTAATGTCGGCGTCACCGGAATTTCGATCACGCGATCTGCGGCTAAGCTGCGCGTCATCACGGGCGTTTCCACGCTTTGCACGCCGATCGTGCGGACGTGCGGTGCCAGTGCACGCAGCACCGCACCCATCCCGCCCAGCAAACCGCCGCCGCCGGTGCAAATCAACACCGTGCGCACGGTTGGCAATTGGGACAGCAATTCCAACGCGACCGTACCTTGACCAGCCAGCAACTCAAGGCCAAGACAGGGATTTATGAACGGAATGCCGTGCAAAATCGCGTGCGCCTTGGCCAGCACCATCGCATCGTCGTAGTCGGTTGCGTCATCGTTGACCGTTGCACCGAGTGCGCGAATGCCATCTTTTTTGATTAGCGGCGCGGTGCAAGGCACATACAACATGGCCGGCACACCAAACGCCTGCGCGGCATATGCGACGCCCAGTCCATGATTGCCGGCGCTTGATGCAACGACGCCGCGCGCACGTTCTGCGGGAGACAGCGAGGCAAGCACGTTGTAAGCGCCACGCACTTTGAATGAACCCGTTGGATTTTCAAGTTCATATTTTAAGAAGACGTCCACTCCAACATGCGTTGATAGCGCGTCGGAGCGTACGAGTCGACTTGGTGTCAGTACGTCGCGCAGTCGTTAGGCGGAAGCACGCACTGCGCTGACTGCGGGTAATACGCGAGGATCCAGGCTTATAGGGCTCATACTGGTGAATCTTACCGCGACCTAAGCGTTTCTTGCGAGGCAATGTACGACTTTACATCAAATTTGAGTTTCGCCCGAGAGGTCACCATGGGGCGGATGCCGCCCCAAATAGGCTTATTCCCCCACGGCCGATCCCACAAACCCAAGCACCACATGATCCCACCAACACTATTCGGGTCTCGTCCATCCAAGGCCCATTTGTCATTGAGATAAAACAGATGCTGGCGCGCCGTCTCGTAGTCGGGAGTCCACAGCAACATCGTTTTCCCCCACAACATGCGCGGGTAGTTGTGAATGAGTCCTGTTTTTACCAACTGTCGTTGAGCCGCATTCCACAGGGCATCGCCAGTTTGGGCCGCCTCCAACGTTGCCAAATCGTACAAGACAGGTCGCGCGTCATGCACGTGCGCCGCCATCGTGCGCTGAATCCAATCGGGAAGCGATGCCAATGCCTCGTACTGTGGCGTACGCAAACACCAATTGAACGACAACTCTCGCCACGTCGTGACTTGCTGGACAAACGCGTAGAGACTTTCTGCTGGCGCGCCGCTGGCGCATGCAGAACGCACAACGTGCGCTGACGCGATGTGTCCGTAGTGCAGATACGCAGAGAGTCCGCTCGTGCCGTCGTTGTCACTGGCTTCGTTGCGTCGTTCGGCGTAAGTCGGCAGTACATCGTTGACGAAGCGCGCGAGACGTGCGTCCGCGGTCGCCGCACCGCCTTGCAGTGCGACGGCTGGGACGCTGTGATCGATCTCGCATGCGGCGATTTCGCGCGCGATGTCTGCATCGCTCATGTCGGGCAACGGAAGCGGAGTACACTGCAACGCTTCGCGGATACGCACACGCAACGCCGCACTGACCGCCACGCTCGGCATCGAGTCCGTCACCGGTTCAATCGCTGCATCAAGCAGCTTCGCCAACTTTGGTCGAATGGTGCGTGCTGCATACTCAGGCTTCGCAAACAAGCTACTGGGCACGGTGCACGACCCATCCACGGCGAGCACACGACACGATACCCGTTCCGCAAACCGTGCGGTGCGCTCGCGAACACCAGCCGTTGGAAAAAGGTCGGTTAACACGACGTACGCG
>JANYFO010000123.1 GCA_025362635.1 Gemmatimonadaceae bacterium
CTCAAGGCCGTAAATAACGCGATGCTCGCGATGCACATTTGGGGATTGGCGGAAGGGCTCGTCGCACTGCAAAAGGCAGGCGTGGCTGCCGATGTCGCGCTGGAGGTGATCAATGCGTCCAGCGGACGCAGCAACACAAGCATGAATCTCTTTCCGTCACGTGTGCTGACGCGTGAGTTTCCTCGTACGTTTCGGCTCGCATTGCTCGACAAGGATGTAGCGATCGCCGCTGATCTGGCGCGCGAACAACATGTACCGTCACCACTACTACAGCTCACCGCGGAACTCTTCCGCATGGCGCACAACGAACTCGGCGAATTGGCCGATCATGTCGAGGCCACACGGGTGGTCGAACGCATAGGCGGCGCCGAAATTCATCCGAGCACCGGAGCATCGGCATGACAAGTACAATGGTCGCAACACCGATCGAGACAACGCACGAACGCGTCGCGTACACCGAGGGCGTGCGCGCACATTTCCCCGCACTCTCGCGGCGCGAAGGTGCCAATGCGGTCGCGTATTTTGACGGACCGGGTGGCACACAAGTGCCGCGAATGGTCGTCGACGCCATCAGTGAATACATGTTGTGTCATAACGCAAATACGCATTGGTCGTATCCGACGAGTAAAGAAACCGATCTTTTACTTCACGCGTCCCGTGAAGCGCTGGGCGATTTTTTAGGAGCTGGTCCTGACGAAATTTCGTTCGGCGCCAACATGACCACCATTCTGTTTCATATCGCACGCGCGATCGGCAGAACGCTTAAGCCGGGCGATGAAATTATCGTCACTGAACTCGATCACCACGCGAATATTGCACCGTGGCAGGCACTCGCGAAGGAACGAGGTGCGGTGCTGCGGTGGCTCCCACTCGACCTCCAAACGTTCCGTCACGAAGAGGGTGCATTCGCGAAGCTCCTATCGCCGCGCACGAAAGTCGTGGCGATCGGTGCGGCATCAAACATCGTCGGTACCGTCACCGATGTTGCCGCGCTTGTGGCGATGGCGCGCGCCGTTGGAGCAATCACCGTCGTAGATGCGGTCCACTATGCACCGCACACACTCGTTGACGCGAAAGCGATCAACGCGGACTTTGTATTGTGCAGCGCCTACAAGTTTTACGGACCACACATTGGCGTGTGTTACGGTCGCCATGACGCCACGGCAGCACTCGATCTGCCACGCCTTGAACCAGCACCGGATTTTGTGCCAGAAATTTTAGAAACTGGGACGCAAAATCACGAAGGTATCGTTGGCGCCGCCGCGGCCGTAAACTTTCTTGCATCGCTCGCTGAGGATACCACGCTTTCACGCCGCGCAAAATTGGCCACCGTGTTCAGTGCGTTGCACACGCGTGGTGACGCGTTACTCGCGCAGCTGTGGGACGGACTGTCGTCGATTGACGGCGTGACACTCTATGGACCACCACCCGGCACGGCGCGTACCCCAACGGTGTCGTTTCGCGTAGCAGGACATGCGTCGGAGCAGGTCGCACTCGCGCTCGCGCCGCGTGGTCTCTACGTCTCGCATGGCGATTTTTACGCAACCACAGTTGCGAAAAAACTCGGTATGAGTGACGAAGGGTTAGTGCGAGCGGGTTGCGCCTGCTACACCACGGCCGATGAGGTTGACCGTCTTGTAAGCGGCGTCCGCGAATTGCGAAGCGCCGGCATGACGAGCGCGGCCTGAGCGCTATGGTACGCCCAGCCAATCGGCGTCGGGCCTTGCACATCGTCACGGCCGTCTGCCTCGGCATGAGCGTGCTGTCCGCGTGCGGGCGCGTGGGGGATCGCAATCGCCTACCTCCCGCAGCAGAATTTCTGTTTGCTGCGGGAGACTCGACCTATTGGGTACATAGTAGCAGCGACGGCATTCGCGTCCGGAGCGCGCCAATTTTGCTCACCGAAGTCGATGGGCATTTTTACGAAGTCTTCGTCGCGGAAGACGGTGTGGAGTACAGCGACGCGTCGTTCACGTCATCGCGAATTTGGTCGCGCGAGCTGCTGCATTCAGACTCCACCCTGTTGTTCGAAGACTCCACCGTCATGCATGAAGCGGCAGCGTGGAAAAAGCGCCATCCGGGCGAAGCCCCGCTCGATTTCGAGAACGAACAAACGTCGGACGATCCGCGAACGGTTGTCACTGAAAACATTGAAATTGTCGATGTACACGGTCCGTATCTCACGTATCGACATTTGCTCGACGTGGATGTGGACGTTGCCGCGCCGCATCTGCACGAAGGCCGTCGCGAAGTGGTGGATGTTCGATCCGGGAAACGGGCAACGCTGAGCGGCCTATTTGGCGCCGCGGAGGCTGCGCGCGTGGTATCAGTGGGTCGTGCGTCATTGGCGAAAATCAAAGACTCGGTGCAAAAGGCAAATGATGAACGTGCACTTGTTGCGCGAGAAACCCTCGACAGTTTCCATTTTGATTCGACAAGCTTCGGTATAACGGATATCGGCCGCGCTCCGGCGGTCGCGTTCTTGGTGCCAGGCACGGGAATAGATGGTGATGCGCTCGCGGTCTATCTGCCGCCGATTGCTGCGGCTGAGCCACCGTGGTGGTCCGGCGTCCGCCCGTCGCTTCCCGATTGGACGGTAGACTCCACTCGCGTGCATTGGAATCGCGGCGCGTACGATGTGGTCGCGCGACCATTGGCCGACGGGAATGCCCTCAAGCTTGGTCTCTCCGCACACACGCTTGGCCCGTCACGCGAGTGGCCAATCGCGACTGTTGCGGCACCGGCATATCAGCTCATCACACTTGATGCACCAACCGTAACCACGCAATTGCGCGCTGCGCTCGCACGCGCCTTCGATATTTCTACCACGCTCGACGGCATCGTTCAGCGCGCACATTGGATGCGACATCCTGCGATAGATTCTTTGCATGGCCGACCCAATTTCGCCGACCGCCGCACCAGACGTCTACGCCGCGCTCCGGATCCCAAATTTTCGTCGCTATATCGCGGCACTCTTCACGTTCACGCTCGCGATACAAATTCAGGGCACGGTCGTTGGTTGGCAGATCTATGACCTAACACGTGATCCGCTCGCATTAGGACTGGTGGGCCTCGCCGAAGCATTGCCCGCAATTGGGATGTCACTGTTTTCTGGACATGTCGCTGACACCCACGATCGACGTCGCATTGCGCTGTACTCGCTCGCGGTACTTGTCGCGTGCTCGTTCGCCCTTTGGTTTCTTTCACGTGACCCAACGGCTGTCTCGTCGGGCACAACAGCGCTCGCCATTCGCATACGCGTCAACGCAATCTACGCCGTCATCGTGCTGAGCGGCGTTGCGCGCGCATTTTTGCAACCGGCACGTCAAGCGCTCAGCGCCGAACTGGTAACGCGAGACCTGTTCACCAATTCGGTCACATGGCGCAGTGGAAGCTGGCAACTGGCGGCGGTGCTCGGACCCGCACTCGGTGGTGTGTTGTACGCCATCGGTGGCACGAATCTCGGCTACATCACAGCCGCGATGTTGATGATGTTCGCAACCGGACTGATGATCGCCGTGCGGCATACCTCGCCCATTCGCCACGTCACCGAGGAGCCAATCATCGAACGCCTCACGGGCGGTTTGCGCTTTGTGTTTGGCGAACCGATGCTACTCAGTGCACTCACGCTCGATTTGTTCTCCGTGCTCTTTGGTGGCGCCACCGCACTGTTACCGGTGTTCGCTGCCGAAATACTGCACGTCGGTCCAAGTGGATTGGGCTTCTTGCGCGCGTCACCCGCTGTTGGTGCGGTCATTATGAGCGTGCTACTCACGCGTTGGCCACCGTTCAACCATACCGGAAAGTCGTTGCTTATCGCCGTCACCGGTTTTGGTGCGTGCATGATTGGATTTGGGCTCAGTACGGCATTTTGGCTCTCAGTCGTGCTGCTCGCGTTCAGTGGCGCGTTTGACGCGGTAAGCGTGGTTATTCGCAGCGTCATGCTACAAGCGCGCACACCGGAACAATTGCTCGGTCGTGTCTCGGCCGTCAATCAAATTTTTATCGGATCATCAAACGAAATCGGTGCCTTCGAGTCTGGTATATCGGCGAAGTGGTTGGGCACGGTGCCAAGTGTCGTGTTGGGTGGCATCGCCACGCTGGCCGTCGTGGCTGTCGTCGCATGGCGAAATCCCACGCTGCGACGGTTAAGGCAATTGCACCCGGAACTCAAGGCGGCATAAGTGCTGCCGCCCGCGCCGCGCGTCGCGCCCTCAACGGCTGACGAAGACGAGTGGTTGTGGGGCTGGGATCCAACGCCAGGCATCGTGTCCGTGTGGGCAGAGCCAGACGGCACGGCGATGATTTGGCGACGCGAGCTCCGTACGAACGCACTGCTGCGTGAGTCCGCACGATTTCGACCGTGGTTGTTGTTGGATGAACTCGACGATCTCACGCATCTCGGTCAACGGTTGGTTCGCGCACACGCGACGCAGCAGCCAGCGCCAATGCAAGTCACCTATCGCGAACTTGATGGTCCCGGCGCGCTGCGGTTTCTCGTGTCAGCCGAGCACGCGAACACGTTGAGCACCGCGGTGCTGACCGGGGCAACGCGACGACTTGGTCGGCGCGTTGGACACCTGCGCGAGCTCGACTCGGCATCCGTGCTGGTCCTGCCACCGGAAGAGCAATATCTCGTGTCCACGGGACGCACGTATTTTCGCGATCTCACCTTTGATCAACTGGTGCGACTGCAATTCGATCTCGAAACCACCGGGCTCAATGCCGAACGCGAACGCATGTTTATGGTTGCCGTGCGATTGCCGAGCGGCGCGACACAGTTGCTCGAAGCAGCGGACGAGAGCGATGCCGCCGAAGCGCAGCTCATACAACAACTCGTTGATACGATTCACGCGGCTGACCCCGACGTCATCGAGAATCACAACTTACACGGCTTCGATCTTCCATTTCTGGACACGCGAGCACGCAAGCTCGGGGTGTCGCTCTCACTGGGTCGAATTCCCTCCAACAGTTTGAAACAACGTGCGGCACGTCGTGGCGCACCAAGTGCAACCGACGCGACACGACGCGTGCGATTCATCGCGCCAGGCCGTGAGTTAATCGATACGCTCGACGCCGTCCGTCGATACGATTTTTCGGCGCGCGAATTACCCGGGCACGGGCTCAAAGCAGTGGCTCGACACCTCGGGCTTGCCGGGCCAGAGCGCGAACACATTCGCGGCGACCAAATCTACGAGACGTATAAACGCGATCCAGATCGCGTACGTCGCTACGCCACCGCCGACGTTGACGAAGTTGCAGGGCTTGCACGTATGCTGGGTGGTGCCGCGTTTGCGCTCGCGCGAATGGCTCCGCGTCGATACGAGCGACTGGCCGACGCCGGTGCCGCCACGGGGGTCATCGATCCGCTGCTGGTGCGCGCCTATCTGCGTGCGGGTATGGCACTGCCCGCACATGCGGAGACCGACGGCACCACGCACACGGGCGCTGCACTGCATCTGTTCGCCACCGGGGTGGCGCAGCGTGTCGTGAAAGCCGACGTCGCCAGTCTCTATCC